>NZ_JACARZ010000015.1:0-70786 GCF_013386315.1 Pseudomonas sp. P7779
GAAAGCCGGGATTGTGCAAAGCCAGGGGCAGGTTTTTACCCAGGGCTTTCTCAACCATCGGGTGCTGTATGAGGGCGGGGTGTTGGCCGAGGAGTGCGGGACGGTGTTGAGCGAGTTCTTCAAGGCGCGAAGAGCCAAAGGCTGACGCGATACCCTGTGGCGAGGGAGCTTGCTCCCGCTGGGCTGCGCAGCAGGCCCAAAACAGTGGGAGCGCTGCGCACTCCAGCGGGAGCAAGCTCCCTCGCCACAGGTTTTGTCGTTCAGCTTTTTAGCTGCCTTCGTTGCACGAGTCGGCAAATTTCTTGTACTCAAACACCCGCTTCTGCCCATGGGAATCCAGGTAGGTCATCCGCGCATTCACCACGCCACACGCCGCGCCTCCATCGTCCACGGTCGACAGTACTTGCTGTACATCCAGCTTGGGGCTGGCCTGGGCCGAAAAGACGGCAACGTTGAGCAAGGCAAACAGGCTGCTGGCGATGAGGGTGTTGCGGTTCATGGTGGTGTCCTCTGAGGTTCAATAGGGTGTGTGTTGCGTTGGAGCCTATTGAGCGCCCGGGAGGTATCCGGCCTGTGTCATGCACCCCGGCGTTTTGCCTCGGCATGTGTTGAGAAGGGGATTGCATACAACTTGATACAGAAACATATCCATTAGAGGTATTAGTGCCTCAGGGTCTTTCTCTTAGATGTTTTCGACATAACGGTCATCGTTTTTCCCTTGAATAAGGTGAGTCTTACCGTATTCTGTTTCGAAATATTAAACGTCATATAAATAGCGGAATCGTTTAACCCGGTTTACGGAACGTTGGCGGTTAATGACTAAGTTGTAATTTGATTCGTCAGCTAAGCAATTTTTCCTGACCAGGCGGCCAGAAAAATTGTTAGAAGCCTCCGCAAGCTTCTGATCTGAAAGAAATTGATAAAAATTCGCCAAATAAGTCAAAAATACGGCACTCAGCCGCTCGTCGGAAAGAATTCATACAAAAGCATCAAAATACTGACACCATCAATCTGATATCACAGAATGCCGCCAGCCAACACATAACTAGAAAAACCAAGGTCAGCTCAACGGGCTGACCTTTTTAACGCCTTTAAAGCGTAATAACCGGGGAGGGCCGTGGGTGAGTCGCGCAGACGATATTTCAAAACTATTCAATAAGCTGGGCGCCAATCCAAATGGCTACCGGGAGATGTACGCCGTCCATGATTATCTTGAGGATGACGTGGTGGTCGAGCGTTTCGACGCCGTGCCCATCCCGGCCCAAACCGCTTGCACCGTCGCGCTGGATGAGCCGCCGTCGGCGCCATTGCTGCGCTTGCTCGAAGAGCTGACCCAGGGCGAAGCCGATCACCTGCAACCTCCCGAAGTGGTCGAAGGGCCGACCGGTGAGGTGTACTCGGATCAATCCTCACCCAAGGTGATCGTGGTGGTCTCGCTCAAGGGCGGTGTCGGTCGCAGCACGCTGACCGCGGCCATTGCCAGCGGTTTGCAGCGTCAAGGCCACCCGGCCGTGGCGCTGGACCTGGACCCGCAAAACGCCCTGCGTCATCACTTGTGCCTGGGCCTGAATTTGCCCGGCATCGGCGCGACGAGCTTGAGCAATGAGTCCTGGGAAGGCCTGGCTGAGCGCGGCTTTGCCGGTTGCCGCCTGGTGGCCTTCGGTGAGACCAACAACGACCAGCAAAAAAACCTCAATCGCTGGCTCGGCGAAGACGCCCAATGGCTGCCCCGGCACCTGGCCGGTTTGCAGTTGAATGGCCAGGACACGTTGGTGATCGACGTGCCCGCCGGCAACACGGTGTACTTGCACCAGGCCATGGCCCTGGCAGACGTGGTGTTGGTGGCGGTGCAGGCGGATGTTTCCTCATTCAGCACCCTGGCCCAGATGGACAGCGTGCTGGCGCCGTACCTTGAGTGCGAAAAACCACCACAGCGTTACTACGTGATCAACCAACTCGACGGCGCCCACCGCTTCAGCCTGGACATGGCCGAAGTGTTCAAGGCCCGCCTCGGCGATGCACTGCTCGGCACGGTCCACCGTGACCCGGTGTTCAGTGAAGCCCAGGCCTGCGGCCGCGATCCCCTCGACCCTACCGTCAACAGTCTCGGCTGCCAGGACATTCACGCCCTGTGCCGCACGCTGCTCGAACGCATCGATTCGGACCTTCCATGACCGACACTACGTCCTCTACGCCCCACACTCCGGGGCGCGCCGAGCAGCGGCTGGACGCCGCGATTTCGCGCTTCAATCGCTGGCCCGATACGCTGCGCAAAGTGCTGGTGGTGATCAGTTGTGTGGTCGGCACCTTGCTGTTGGTGAGCATTGTCAGCGCCCCGCTGGACCTCTATAGCCAATGCCTGTTTGCCGCCGTGTGCTTCCTTGCGGTGCTGCTGCTGCGCAAGATTCCCGGGCGCATGGCGATCCTCGCGCTGGTGGTGTTGTCGCTTGTGGCGTCGCTGCGCTACATGTACTGGCGGCTGACTTCCACCCTGGGTTTTGAAACCTGGCTCGACATGCTGTTCGGCTACGGCCTGGTGCTCGCCGAGCTGTACGCGCTGGTGGTGCTGATCTTCGGCTACGTGCAAACCGCCTGGCCGCTGCGCCGCGAGCCGGTGTGGCTCAAGACCGAGCCGTCGGAGTGGCCCACGGTCGACGTGTTCATCCCGACCTACAACGAGGCGTTGAGCATCGTCAAACTGACCATCTTCGCCGCCCAGGCGATGGACTGGCCCAAGGACAAGTTGCGCGTCCACGTGCTCGACGATGGCCGTCGCGACGACTTCCGCGATTTCTGCCGCAAGATCGGCGTGAACTACATCCGGCGCGACAACAATTTCCACGCCAAGGCCGGCAACCTCAATGAAGCGTTGAAGGTCACCGACGGCGAGTACATCGCGCTGTTCGACGCCGACCACGTGCCGACCCGTTCCTTCCTGCAAGTCAGCCTCGGCTGGTTCCTCAAGGACCCCAAGCTGGCGATGCTGCAAACGCCGCACTTCTTCTTTTCACCCGACCCGTTTGAAAAGAACCTCGACACCTTCCGCGCCGTGCCCAACGAGGGCGAGTTGTTCTACGGCCTGGTGCAGGACGGCAACGACCTGTGGAACGCGACGTTCTTCTGCGGCTCGTGTGCGGTGATCCGCCGCAAGCCCTTGCTGGAAATCGGCGGCGTGGCCGTCGAGACCGTCACCGAAGACGCCCACACCGCGCTCAAGCTCAACCGCCTGGGCTACAACACCGCTTACCTGGCGATCCCGCAAGCCGCGGGCCTGGCCACCGAAAGCCTGTCACGCCACATCAACCAGCGCATCCGTTGGGCGCGGGGCATGGCGCAGATTTTCCGCACCGACAATCCGCTGCTGGGCAAAGGCCTGAAGTGGGGCCAGCGCATCTGCTACGCCAACGCGATGCTGCACTTCTTCTATGGCTTGCCGCGGCTGGTGTTCCTCACCGCGCCGCTGGCCTACCTGATTTTCGGCGCGCAGATTTTCCACGCCTCGGCGCTGATGATTGTCGCCTATGTGTTGCCCCACCTCGTGCATTCGAGCCTGACCAACTCGCGGATCCAGGGGCGCTTCCGCCACTCGTTCTGGAACGAGGTCTACGAGACCGTACTGGCCTGGTACATCCTGCCGCCGGTATTGGTGGCGCTGGTCAACCCCAAGGCGGGCGGCTTCAACGTCACCGACAAGGGCGGGATCATCGACAAGCAATTCTTCGACTGGAAACTCGCCCGGCCGTACCTGGTACTGCTGGCGGTGAACCTGGTCGGGCTTTGCTTCGGTCTGTATCAATTGATCTGGGGCGACGAGTCCACCGCGGTCACCGTGGCGATCAACCTGACCTGGACCCTCTACAACCTGATCATCACCAGCGCGGCAGTGGCGGTGGCTTCCGAAGCGCGGCAAGTGCGCTCCGAGCCGCGGGTCAGCGCGAAATTGCCGGTCAGTGTGATCTGCGCCGACGGTCGTGTGCTCAAAGGTACGACCCAGGATTTCTCGCAGAACGGCTTCGGCCTGATCCTCGCCGACGGGCACCAGATTGCCCGGGGCGAACAGTTGCAGTTGGTGCTGTCGCGCAACGGACAAGACAGCCTGTTCCAGGCGCGGGTGGTGTTCAGCAAGGGTGCGCAGATTGGCGCGCAATTCGATGCACTGTCCCTGCGCCAACAAAGCGAACTGGTACGCCTGACGTTTTCCCGCGCCGACACCTGGGCCGCGAGTTGGGGCGCCGGCCAGCCCGATACACCGTTGTCAGCCCTGCGTGAAGTCGGTGCCATCGGCATCGGCGGCCTGTTTACCCTGGGTCGCGCCACGCTGCATGAATTGCGTCTGGCCCTGCGCCGCACTCCCTCACAACCGCTCGATACGCTGATGGACAAGCCATGACTTCCACACTATTTGCCCGCCCGCAGTCGCGCGGCGTGCTCGCGCTGATGATCGCTTCGCTGCTGGGCCTGGGCTCGCAGGCACAGGCAGCTGCACCCGCTGTTGCGGTGCAGAGCACTGACGACGGCTACAGCCTGACCCTCAAGCAACTGGGCCGTCGCGACACCATGAACCTGCAAGGCGTGGAAGCGTCCGACAGCGTCAACTTCGACATCCGTGCCGATGAAGTGGTGAAGGGCGCGCAACTGTTGCTCAAGTACAGCTACTCGCCGGCGCTGCTGGCGGACCTGTCGCAGATCAACGTGCTGGTCAACGACGAAGTCGCCGCCAGCCTGCCGCTGCCCAAGGAAGGCGCGGGCATCCAGCAGGAAAAACTGGTGCAGATTCCGGCGCACCTGATCACCGAATTCAACCGCTTGAGCCTGCAGTTCATCGGCCACTACACCATGTCCTGTGAAGACCCGCTGCACAGCAGCCTGTGGGCCAAGATCAGCAACAGCAGTGAGCTGAAAGTGCAGGTGCAGCCGATCGTCTTGAAAGACGACCTGTCGGTGCTGCCGCTGCCGTTCTTCGACAAGCGCGATGCGCGCCAGGTCAGCCTGCCGTTCGTGTTTGCCAGCGCGCCGGACAACGCCGCGCTGGAAGCTGCCGGCGCGCTGTCGTCGTGGGTAGGCGGCTTGGCCAGCTACCGGGGTGCGACGTTCCCGACGACCCTTGGCGAGATTCCGGCCAAGGGCAACGCCATCGTGCTGGTGCAAAGTACCCAGGCCGTGGACGTACACGGTGTGGCGGTCCCTGAGCCTAAAGGGCCCACCCTGACCCTGATCACCAACCCCAACGACCCGAATGGCAAGCTGCTGATCGTCTCCGGCCGGGATGGCGCCGAACTCAAGCGTGCCGCCACCGCCGTGGTGCTGGGCAACCCGGTGTTGACCGGCAACAGCGTGGTCATCACCAGGCTCGACACCCTGGCCCCGCGCAGCCCTTACGACGCGCCGAACTGGCTGCCCAGCAACCGTCCGGTACGCCTTGGCGAGCTGGTAGAACTGAAAAAGCTCAACGTCTCCGGCTACAACCCGGGCCCGATCAGCGTCGACCTGCGCCTGCCGCCCGACCTGTTCAACTGGCGTGAAGAGGGCGTGCCGCTCAACGTCAAATACCGCTACACGCCGCAGCAGGTGTCCACCAACTCCTCCTTGCTGATCGGCCTGAATGACCAGTTCATGAAGTCTGTCGCGTTGCCGTCGGTGAGCAACCTGGGCGGCGGGCAGAGCCTGCTGGACCAGCTGAAGAAAGACGAAACCCTGCCCCGTGAAGTGACGACCCTGTTGCCGATCAGCTCGGCTTCGCCCAAGTCCAAGCTGCAACTGCGCTTCATGTACGACTACATCAAGGAAGGCGAATGCCGGGACATCATCGTCGACAACATGCGCGGTGCGATTGACCCGGACTCGAGCCTGGACCTGAGCAGCTACCAGCACTTTATCGCCATGCCGAACCTCGGCGTGTTCAACGATTCCGGCTTCCCGTTCACCCGCCTGGCTGACCTTTCGGAGTCGGCGGTGGTGATGCCGGACAACGTCGGCACCGATGAGTTGAGCGCCTACCTGACTGTGATGGGCCGCTTCGGCGAGTCCACCGGCTACCCGGCCACCGCCGTCAAAGTGGTGCAGGCCAAAGACGTGCAAAGCGTTGCCGACAAAGACCTGCTGGTGCTCGCCACCGGCGGCAACCAGCCGCTGCTGCAGCAATGGCAGCAATACCTGCCGGCCACCAGTGACGGCCTGCAGCACCACTTCCTGTTGTCTGACCTGCCACGTTATGTGCGCAGCTGGATCAGCCCGGACGCCGCGGCCAACCAGCATACGGCCAATGCCGGCATCACCTTCAGCGGCCTGAGCAACAGCACCTGGTTCGCCGGCTTCCAATCGCCGCTCAAGGCCGGGCGCAGCGTGGTGCTGATCGCCAGCAACCAGCCTCAGGGCCTGCTTGAAGCGACCTCGGCGCTGATTGGCGGTGACGACTACAAAGACTCGATCCAGGGCAGCCTGGCGGTGGTGCAGGGCACGCAGATCAGCTCGTTGGTCGCGGACCAGCAGTACTACGTCGGCGACCTGAACTACTTCAAATTCATGCAATGGCAGCTGTCCCAGAACCTGGGCTGGATGCTGGCGATTACCTTCCTGGGGCTGCTGGTGCTGACCTGCCTGATCTACCTGGCACTGCGTGCCCGTGCAAAACGGCGGTTGGCATGAACCCTTTGCGTAGCGCGATCCTGGCGGTGATTGGCAGCACATTGCTTGCCGGTGCCGCCCAGGCACAGACCTGCGATTGGCCGCTGTGGCAGAACTATGCCAAGCGCTTTATCCAGGACGATGGCCGGGTGTTGAACTCGTCCATGAAGCCGACGGAAAGCAGCTCGGAAGGGCAGTCGTACGCGATGTTCTTTGCCCTGGTGGGCAACGACCGGGCGACCTTCGACAAGCTCTGGACCTGGACCAAGTCCAACATGGCGGGCGCCGACATCGGCCAGAACCTGCCGGCCTGGCTGTGGGGCAAGCGTGACGATGGCAAGTGGGGCGCGATCGACAGCAACTCCGCCAGCGACGCCGATTTGTGGATGGCCTATGCGTTGCTCGAAGCCGCGCGCGTGTGGAACGCACCGCAGTACCGCAGCGACGCGCAACTGGTGTTGGCCAACGTTGAACGCAACCTGATCGTGCGCGTACCGGGCCTGGGCAAGATGCTGTTGCCGGGGCCGGTAGGCTATGCACACGCGGGTGGCCTGTGGCGCTTCAACCCCAGCTATCAAGTACTGCCGCAACTGCGCCGTTTTGCAAAAGAGCGCCCGAACGCCGGCTGGAACGAAGTGGCCGAGAGCAACGCGAAGATGCTCGCCGACCTGCCGAGCAATCCCCATGGCCTGGCGGCCAACTGGGTCGGTTATCGCGCCACCAGCGCAAACACCGGGCTGTTTATCGTCGACCCGTTTTCCGATGACCTGGGCAGCTACGACGCGATCCGCACTTACCTCTGGGCCGGCATGACCGCCAAGAGCGACCCGCTGGCCGCGCCGATGCTCAAGGCCTTGGGCGGGATTTCCCGTGCCACCGCTGCGTCGGTCAGCGGTTTGCCGCCGGAGAAAGTCCACGTGCTGACCGGTGAAGTCGAGAAAAACAACGGCTACACGCCGACGGGGTTCTCGGCCTCCACCATGGCCTTCTTCCAGGCCCGGGGCGAAACCGCCCTGGCGCAATTGCAAAAGCAGAAAGTCGACGACGCCCTTGCCAAGGCGCTCGCGCCTTCGGCCCCGGACAGCGCCCAGCCGATTTACTACGACTACATGCTCAGCCTGTTCGGCCAGGGCTTCGCTGATCAAAAGTACCGTTTCGAACAAGACGGCACGGTGAAATTATCCTGGGAGTCTGCATGCGCCGTCACACGCTAGCCATTGCGATTCTGGCGGCCCTGGCTTCCAGCGCCAGCTTTGCCGAAACCACTGACCCGCAAAGCCTGCTGATCGAGCAGGGCTATTACTGGCAGTCGAAAAAGAACCCGGAACGCGCCCTCGAGACCTGGCAGAAACTGCTGCGCCTGAGCCCCGAACAGCCGGATGCGCTGTACGGCATTGGCTTGATCCAGGTGCAACAACAGCGTCCGGCCGAAGCGCAAAAGTACCTGGCCCGCCTGCAGGCGCTGAGCCCGGTACCGCGCCAGGCCTTGCTGCTGGAGCAGGACATCACCGTCAACATCCCGGCCAACGCCAAGTTGCTGGAACAGGCCCGTGAACTCGGCGAGCCTGAAGAAGAGCGCGAACAAGCGGTGGCGCTGTATCGCCGGATCTTCCAGGGGCGCCAGCCCCAGGGCCTGCTTGCCCGCGAGTATTACAACACCCTGGGCTTCACGCCCAAGGGCACGAACGAGGCCATCGCCGGCTTGCAGCGTTTGTCTCGCGAGCGGCCGAACGACCCGATTGTGGCGCTGTTCCTGGCCAAGCATCTGGCGCGTAACCCGGCCACCCGCGCCGACGGCATCCGCGCCCTGGCCAAGCTGGCCCCGAACAACGACGTGGGCGGCAACGCCGATGAAACCTGGCGCTTTGCGCTGATCTGGCTCGGCCCGCCGAAGAGCGACCAGGTGCCGTTGTTCCAGCAGTTTCTGGCGGCGCATCCGGACGACAGCGAAATCCGTGCGCTGATGAACAAGGGCATTGCCCAAGGCAAGACCGGCGCCGGTTGGCAGCGTGATCCGCAGATGACCAAGGCGTTCAAGGCGCTGGATGACGGCGACCTGAAAACCGCCGAGCCGCTATTGGCGGCGCGCCTCAATGAAAAATCCAATGACGTCGATGCCCTCGGCGGCATGGGCGTGCTGCGTCAACAGCAGCAGCGCTTCAGCGAGGCTGAAAGCTACCTGGTTCAGGCCACCCGTTTGCCGGGTGGCGCGGCATGGCAGTCGGCGCTCAATGATGTGCGCTACTGGAACCTGCTCAACCAGGCCCGTGACGCCCAGCGTGGCGGGCGCGGCAGCCAGGCCCGCGACCTGGTGGCCCAGGCCGAACGCTTGAACCCTGGCCAGCCCGGCGCTGCCGTGGCACTGGCGGGTTTCCAGGCCCAGGACAATCAGTTCGACACCGCCGAAGCCGGCTACCGCAAAGTGCTCGCCCGTCATCCTGGCGACCCGGACGCGCTGAGCGGCTTGATCAACGTGCTGTCCCAATCCGGGCAGCCGGAAGAAGCCTTGAAGCTGATCGACTCGGTGTCGCCCGCCGAGCGCGCGAAGTTCGCGCCAAGTGTGAAAATCACCGCGTTGCGCGCTACCCAGGTGGGCAAGCTGGCCGAGCAGCGGGGCGATTTGAAAGCCGCGCAAGCCGCCTACAAACAAGCCCTTGATGCCGACCCGGAAAACCCGTGGACACGCTTCGCCCTGGCGCGCATTTACCTGCGCGACGGCCAGATTCGCAACGCCCGTGCCTTGATCGACGGCTTGCTGGCCAAGCAGCCGAACCAGCCAGACGCGCTGTACACCAGCACGCTGCTGTCGGCGGAGCTGGGTGAGTGGAAAAAGGCTGAAGAGACCCTGGCGCGTATCCCTGCGGGGCAACGTACCGCTGACATGAACGAGCTGGGTATCGATATCGCGCTGCACAAGCAGACCGACATCGCCATCGAGACCGCCCGCCGTGGCCAACGCCCGGAAGCCCTCGCGCTGCTGGGCCGCAGTGAAGCCATGACCCGGCAGAAGCCTGAGCGCCTGGCGGTGCTGGCGGCCGCTTATGTGGAAGTCGGCGCGACGCAGCAGGGCCTGGATATCATGCAGAAGGTTCTGGATAACAATCCGAACCCGACTGTCGACCAGAAACTGCTGTACGCCAATGTGCTGCTCAAGGCCAACCACTACACCGAGGCGGGCGACATCCTGCGTGAAGTGCAGGGCAAGCCGCTGAGTGAAACCGGTCGCCAGCGTTACGACGATTTGATCTACCTGTACCGGGTCAAGCAGGCTGATGCCCTGCGTGAGAAAAACGACCTGGTCGCGGCCTACGACATGCTGTCGCCGGCCCTTGCCCAGCGTCCCAACGACGCTATGGCGGTAGGTGCCCTGGCGCGGATGTACGCGGCCAGCGGCAATAGCAAAAAGGCCATGGAGCTTTATGCGCCGCTGATTCAGCAGAACCCGAACAACGCTCGCCTGCAACTGGGCCTGGCGGATATCGCCTTGCAGGGCCGTGATCGTGGCCTGGCGGAAAGCGCCAGTGAAAAGGCGCTGTCCCTGGAACCGGGCAACCCCGAGATCCTCACCTCGGCTGCGCGCATCTATCAGGGGCTGGGCAAAAACAACGAAGCCGCTGCGCTGCTGCGCAAGGCGTTGGCGATTGAGAACAGCCAGAAGAGCCAGACGCAATTGGCTCAGGCCGGCTCCCAGGGCGCGCCTTACAACCCCTTCGTCGGCTTGCCGGGCCAGCGTCGCCAGGTCACCGACCTGACCGTTGCCGGCGCCGTGCCGCCGCCGATTGATGCACCGACCAATGTCGTGCCGGACAATGCCCTGGCAGCCTCTGCGCGTCCGGCGTCGAACAACTGGAACGAGCCGTTCGAGCCACCGTCGAGCATTGCTGCACTCGACACCGCCAACCTCAGCCCGGCACGTCGTGCGCTGGATACGATCCTGCGGGATCGCACCGGTTACCTGGTGCAGGGCTTGAGCGTTCGCAGCAACAATGGCGAAAGCGGCTTGAGCAAAATCACTGACGTCGAGGCGCCATTCGAAGCGCGGATGCCGGTGGGTGATCTGAACGTTGCGCTGCGCGTGACGCCGGTGCATGTGAGTTCCGGCAGCGTGAAGAGCGACTCTGCCACACGCTTTGGCGGTGGCACGGCCAACCCGGCGGGCTCCCAGAGCGACACGGGCGTCGGTCTGGCCGTTGCCGTGGAGAACCCGGATGAAGGCCTCAAGGCCGACATTGGTGTAAGCCCGCTGGGCTTTCTGTACGACACCATCGTCGGTGGCGCCAGCGTCTCGCGGCCGTTCTCCCAGGGCTCCAACTTCCGTTACGGGGTCAACGTTTCGCGGCGCCCGGTCACCGACAGTGTGACCTCCTTTGCCGGTTCCGAAGACAAGCGTACCGGCGAGAAATGGGGCGGCGTGACCGCCAACGGCGGGCGTGGCGACCTGAGCTACGACAACCAGAAGCTCGGTGTGTATGGCTACGCCTCGTTGCACGAGCTGTTGGGCAACAACGTCGAAGACAACACCCGCCTGGAGCTGGGCAGCGGCATCTACTGGTACCTGCGCAATACCCCGACCGACACCCTGACCCTCGGCATCAGCGGTTCGGTCATGGGCTTCAAGGAAAACCAGGGTTACTACACCTACGGCCAGGGCGGTTACTTCAGTCCGCAGCGCTTCTTCTCCCTGGGTGTGCCGGTGCGCTGGGCGCAGAGTTTTGATCGGTTCAGCTACCAGATAAAAAGTTCGGTGGGCATCCAGCATATCGAGCAAGATGCGGTCGATTATTTCCCGGGGCATGACCAGCTCCAGAGTGACCGGGGCGATCCGAAATACGCCAAGGACAGCAAGACCGGCATCGGCTACAGCTTCAATGCCGCCGCCGAATACCGCCTCAGCTCGCGCTTTTACCTGGGTGGCGAAGTCGGTCTCGACAACGCCCAGGACTATCGCCAGTACGTCGGTAACGCTTACCTGCGCTACTTGTTTGAAGACCTGAGCGGGCCTATGCCCTTGCCGGTCAGTCCGTACCGTTCCCCTTATTCGAATTGATTTGATAGGAGTCATCCATGCCTGTTTCCGCTTCTGCTATTGCCGGCCTGACCCTGCTGGTATTGGGCGAAAGTCACATGAGCTTTCCTGATTCACTGCTCAACCCGCTGCAGGACAACCTCACCGCCCAGGGCGCCAAGGTTCACTCCATCGGCGCGTGCGGCGCCGGTGCAGCCGACTGGATCGTGCCGAAGAAAGTCGAGTGCGGTGCCGAGCGCCTGCCGGTTGGCAAGGCCGAGATTTTCGGCAAGAACGCCATGAGCACCACCCCGATCAAAGACCTGATCGCCAAGGACAAGCCGGACCTGGTGGTGATCATCATCGCCGACACCATGGCCTCGTACCCGGAGCCGCAGTTCCCGAAAGTCTGGGCCTGGAAAAGCGTGACTTCCCTGACCAAGGCCATCACCGAAACCGGCACCAAGTGCGTGTGGGTCGGGCCGGCGTGGGGCAAGGTCGGTTCGCAGTACAAGAAGGATGATGCGCGCACCAAGGTGATGTCGCAGTTCCTCGCCACCAACGTGGCGCCGTGCACCTACGTTGACTCGCTGACCTTCTCCAAGCCGGGCCAGTGGATCACCACCGACGGCCAGCACTTCACCATCGACGGCTACCAGAAGTGGGCCAAGGCGATCGGCGACTCCCTGGCGAAGTTGCCACCGGCCGCCGTGGGCAAAGGAGCGCAATAATGAAACGGATCACCCTGGGCCTGGCGACCTTGCTCGCCAGCGTCAGCGCCTACAGCGCCGACATCCCGCTTTACCCCACCGGCCCGGAGAAGGATTCGGCCTTCCTGCGCCTGGCCAACGGCACCGACGGCGAGCTGAAATTGCTGCCCCAGGGCTCCAAGGCCAGTCTGGTGTTGGGTGGCGACAAACTGGTGTCTGACTACCTGCCGGTGTCGGGCGGCAAGACCCCGATCAAGGGTGTGTTGAGCCAGGGCGGCAAGGATTCCGAGCTGGCCGTGACCGTCGCGCCGGGCGAGTTCGCCACCGTAGTGGCCGTGCCGGACGCCAAGGGCGGCACGCGCCAGTTGGTGATCCACGAACAGCCGGATGACTTCAACGCACTGAAGGCCTCGCTGGCCTTTATCAACGCCGACGCCGCCTGCGCCGACGCGAGCCTGGAAGCCGTGGCGCAAAAAGCCGAACTGTTCAAGAAGGTCGCCGAAGGCGCGATTTCGCGCCGCATGATCAACCCGGTGGAACTGTCGGTGCAGCTCAAGTGCGCCAACGCGCCGGTGGGCCAGCCGCTGACCTTCACCCTCAAGGCCGGCGAACGCTACAGCGTGCTCGCACTGCCATCGGCCGCCGGTTCGAGGTTGCTGTTTACCTCCGACACGCTCGCTAACTGATCGGGCCCGACACCACCATGGTCTTTGCCTCACTGGAATTCCTCACGCTGTTCCTGCCGGCCTTCCTGTTGATTTATGCGCTGGCCCGTCCGGGCTGGCGCAACGTCATCCTGTTGATCGGCAGCTGGCTGTTCTACGGCTGGTTGAGCCCGCTGTTCCTGTTCCTGCACATGGTGTTGACCGTGGTGGCGTGGGTCGGCGGTTTGCTGGTGGACCGTTCCCGTGAAGACGGCAAGGGCCGGGTGCGGCTGTTGATCGCGTTGATCGTGTTCAACACCGCGGTGCTGTGTTGGTACAAGTACGCCAACATCGTCGCGGGCACCGTGAGTGAGGTAATCACCTGGTACGGCGCGATGCCGCTGGATTGGCAGCGCGTGGCATTGCCGGCCGGGTTGTCGTTCATTGTGCTGCAGGCGATTTCGTACCTGGTGGATGTGCACCGGCACACCGTGCCGGTGGAGCGCAGCTTCATCAATTACGCGACCTATATCTCGATGTTCGGCCACTCGATTGCGGGCCCGATCATTCGTTATGACTGGGTGCGGCGCGAGCTGAACCAGCGTTATTTCAACTGGCCGAATTTCAGCCTTGGCGCCCGGCGTTTCATGATCGGCATGGGCATGAAAGTGCTGGTGGCCGACACCTTGTCGCCGTTGGTGGACATCGCCTTCCACCTGGAAAACCCGAGCCTGGTGGATGCCTGGATCGGCTGCCTGGCGTACTCGTTGCAACTGTTTTTCGACTTCGCCGGCTACAGTGCCATGGCCATCGGCCTGGGCTTGATGCTGGGCTTCCACTTCCCGGAAAACTTCAACCGGCCGTACCTCGCCAGCAGCATCCAGGACTTCTGGCGGCGCTGGCATTTGTCGTTGTCCAGCTGGCTGCGGGACTACCTGTACATCGCCCTCGGCGGTAACCGCGATGGCGTATGGCGTACCTACCGCAACCTGTTCCTGACCATGGCGATTGCCGGGTTGTGGCATGGCGGCGACAGTTGGAACTACCTGTTGTGGGGTTCGGCCCATGGTATCGCGTTGTGCATTGACCGGGCGTGGTCGCGCTCGAGCCTGCCGAGCATTCCGCCGGTGCTGTCGCACATCTTGACGCTGCTGTTTGTGTGCCTGGCCTGGACGCTGTTCCGCGCACCGGACTTCCATTCGGCACTGACCATGTACGCCGGCCAATTCGGCATGCATGGCATGGCCTTGGGTGATGCGTTGGCCGTGGCCATGCGCCCGGCCCATGGCATGGCCGCGTTGCTCGGTTTGGTGTGCATCATCGCGCCGATCTGGCAGACCCGCTGCGAGCAGCGTTTTGGTACGCAGCCCTGGTTTGTGGTGGCCGCGTCCCTGTGGCCGGTGGCCGGGTTTGTGTTGTCGTTCGCGCTGATTGCCAGCCGCGATGCCGTACCGTTTCTGTACTTTCAGTTCTAAGGAAGCCTGACGATGCCCGCCCCTACCGCGCCGACCCCACCGAGTGAATTGGCCGTCCGCACCAGCCCCCTGGCGGGCTGGGTGTTGGTGCCTTTCCTGGCGGCGGGGCTGTTGTCTTGCATCTGGCTGATGGTCAAGGGGCCGGTGAGTTTCCTGCCGCCCAAGGTCGACAGCGACATGCTGCTGCACGGTGAAGTGACCCATCGGTTTGCCAAGGAATTGTCCAAGGCACCGATGGCCATCGAAGCGGCGAACCTGGAGCGCGGCGCCAGTTGGCTGGCGTTCGGCGACACCGGGCCGCGGGTGCGCCAGGGGTGCCCGGGCTGGCTGTTTATCAGCGATGAACTGAAGCTCAACCGCCACGCCGAAGACAATGCGCGCACCAAGGCCGACGCGGTGATCGACCTGAAAAAGCAGCTGGGCCAGCGCGGTATTGATCTGCAAGTGATGGTGGTGCCGGATAAAACCCGCATCGCCGCTGCCCAGCGTTGCGGCTTGTATCGTCCGGCCGTGCTGGATGGTCGGATTCAGCAATGGAGCACGCTGTTGCAAGCGGCGGGCGTTGAAGTGCTGGATTTGACCGACACCCTGAAACCCCTCGGCCCGGATGCCTACCTGCGTACCGACACGCACTGGAGCGAAATCGGCTCGAATGCCGGCGCCCGCGCCGTGGCCCTGCGCATCCAGCAGCGCGGTATCCAGGCCACGCCGGAGCAAGCCTTCGACATTACCCAGGCACCGCTCGCACCGCGTCCGGGTGACCTGGTGCGCCTGGCCGGTCTCGACTGGTTGCCGCCGAAGTTACAGCCGGTGGGCGAGCAGGTTGCGGCCAGCACCGCGCATGAGAACGGCCCGGCGGCGTTGAGTAACCCTGACGATTTGTTTGGTGACGCCGGCCTGCCGAACGTGGCGCTGATCGGTACCTCGTTTTCGCGCAATTCTAATTTCGTGGGTTTCCTGCAAAAAGCCCTGAACGCTCCGGTGGGTAACTTCAGCAAGGACGGCGGCGAATTTTCAGGCGCCGCCAAGGCTTATTTCGACAGCCCGGCGTTCAAGCAGACGCCGCCCAAGCTGGTGATCTGGGAGATCCCGGAGCGGGATTTGCAAACACCTTACGACCCGATAAAGATTAGTCAGTAAATTGACCATTTACCGCTCGTCTTAAAAATTTCTTCAGAAACACCAAAATAATGACACTTTCATTCCTTTGTCACAGAATGCGTACACAAAGGCGCCCACAAAAAGACCTGCGGTAAGCATCAGTACAGCTGACCTTTCACGTCTTTAAGATGCGTCGTGAGGGAGTGTTGGCGATGAGCCGTACCGATGATCTTTTTTCGTTGTTCGATAAGACGACTGCCAGTGATGTTCAAGGGATGGATTCGATGCTGCAGTTCTTCGAAGACATGCCGGTCGACGACAGTGCCAGCCTCAATATGGGCAGTGGCGCGTCGTTCTCCCGACATTCCCCTTGTGCCAACGAGCAGTCCCGCGAAGCCGCGAACATCCGGGCGAAGGTGGTAGCGCTGGTTTCGGTCAATGGCGGCGTCGGCCGCAGCACCCTGGCCACGGCGCTGAGCAGCGGTTTGCAGCGCCTGGGGCAGCCAGTGGTGGCGCTGGACCTGGACCCGCAAAACGCGCTCTATCACCACTTCGGCCTGGGCCATACCTTGCCCGGCATCGGGCGCACCAGCCTGCATAACGAGCGCTGGAGCCAGATCCTTCATTCAGGCTTTGCCGGTTGCCAGGTGATCACGTTTGGCGAAACCGATATCCGTCAGCAGGAAGACCTCCAGCGCTGGCTGAAACAGGAGCCGCATTGGCTGGCGCAACATTTGTCGGCCCTGGGCTTGGGTGAGCAGGACACGGTGATCATCGACACCCCGGCGGGTAATAACGTCTACCTGCATCAGGCACTGAACGTGGCCGATGTGGTGCTGGTCATCGCCCAGGCGGATGCGGCTTCCCTTGGCACCCTGGAGCAGATGGAGCAGTTGCTGGCGCCACACCTTGATGATCGGCCGGCGCTGCGTTGCCACTTCGTGATCAACCAACTCGACGAGACCTCGGGCTTTAGCCTGGACATGGTCGAGGTGTTCAGGAAGCGCCTGGGTGACAGCCTGTTGGAGGTGGTGCATCGGGATCCGGCGATCAGCGAGGCCCTGGCTTTTGGCAGCGATCCGCTGGATAACCAAGCCGCAAGCATGGCCTGTGACGATATCAATGCGCTTTGTCGCCTGCTGGTTGCCCGCTGAAAAGCCCGGGTTATGCCGCTAACCTCAGATGCTTATGCACAATCGGTTGGTTCGACCTGTCATCAAACCGCAATTTTGCGGAGCGGTTCTCATCACGCTGCAACTGCCTGTTTTGCGTGCGTTTTATTTTGTGAACAAAAAATGACCAGTCAGCATTTTGCCCCGCGAAGCTTGCCGGCAGGGCCTCTGCCAGAATTCCATCAACAGAGTTATCCACAGGGCGCGCTGCGACAAAATGCCCTTTAATTGCGCTCGGCGAGCAGCATCAGGTTGCGCGGGGTGAGCGGTGTTTCGCAAAAGCTGCCGACTTGAACCCTGTAACCGTTTTCTTCGAGAAACAATGCCCGGTCCAGCACCAGCCACATTTCCAGCGGGCGCCGAAACAGACCACGCACTAATTCCAGGTTTCGCACCTGCGCCAAGCGCTGCCAGCCTTGGGCCTCTAGTGCCGACCAATGCTGTTCCCCTGTGGATAATCCCTTGAGGGCCGCCAGTTCGCGGCAGTAGTCGGCGAACGGCTTGGCCAGCCAACTCGCGGGCAGGGACGGAGTGGGCAGGTAAGCATCGCTCCCGCGCAGTTGCCGCTGCAGAACATCAAAACCCAGGCGCCTGGCCATCGACGTATCGCGCTGCTGACGCACCCGCGCGCCTGCGGTAACGGTTTCGCTCAGCGGCAGGCCGAGGTCTTCCACCGATAAATGCAGTGACGACGCCTGGGCGGCAATCGACAGCGGCTGGTACTGCTCGGCGCGGATGCGGTTGTAGCAGCAGGGCGCCACGGCCAACTGCTGGCAGCCGGCGGCGCTGGCCAGCTGGAGCAGGCGCACATGCAGGTCGCCGCAGGCGTGCAGTGCCACCGGGGTTTGGTCGCGGCTGATCTGTACGTCGGCCATCACATCTTGCAGGCGATGGGTGACGGGCAATTGATGGTGTTCGCTGAGGGCTTGCCCTGAGGCGATGAGGGCCGGGTCGTATTCCAGGCAGGTCAGTTGCTGCTCGGGTTGCAACAGGCGGCGGCCGAGGTGGCCCTTGCCGGCACACCAGTCGAGCCAGTGTTCGGGGGTTTGGCGAAATTGCAGTGCGGCGCCGAAGGCTTCGATCTGCTGCCATTTGCGGCCGGGTACATCGACGTTTAAGCGATGACGGGCGGCCGGTAGCGGGCGGGACGGTAAGTTATCCACAGCACTGAGATTCAGCGACTGCATGGCCAGCTCAGGGAAAGGCGCAGGCGCCGGCAGGTGGTGAGGCTGGTTATGGCTGGTTTCCGCTTCGGCCAGCGAGCGCTGGCGTAGCCAATGGGCCAGTTCGGGATGCTGGGTTTCCCACGGCAATTGCAGGTGAGTAAAGGGCCGTGGTCGCCACAGCCCTTGATGTTCGGTGAGGAACGCATCCAGCGCCTGGAAGCGGGCGAGCAGTTGCTCACCCGTCAACAAGGCGTCAGCGGCCCTGGCAGGCATCGACCCGCAACCAGCGCTCCAGCAGCTTGAAGAAGCGCACCAAAACGTAGGACATCAGCAGGTAGAACAACCCCGCAGCGAAGAAGATCTCCACCGGCAGGTAGGTGCGGGCAATGATCGTGCGGGCCATGCCGGTCAGTTCCAGCAGGGTCACGGTACTGGCCAGGGCGCTGGCCTTTAGCATCAGGATCACTTCGTTGCTGTAGGCCGGCAGGCCGATGCGCGCGGCACGCGGCAGGATGATGTAGAACAGCGCCTTGGGCCTGGACATGCCCAGCGCCCGCGCGGCTTCGATTTCACCCGGCGGGATGGCCTGGATCGCGCCACGCAGGATCTCGGCGATATAGGCGGCGGTGTGCAGGGTCATGGTGGCGGTGGCGCACCAGAACGGGTCCCGCAGGTACGGCCACATGAAGCTTTCACGCACGGCGTCGAACTGTGCCAGGCCGTAGTACACCAGGAACAGCTGCACCAGCAGCGGCGTGCCGCGGAAGAAGAAAATGTAGCAGTAGGGCAGGGTGCGCACGTACCACAGGCGTGACGAGCGGGCGATGCCCAGAGGGATTGCCAGCAGCAGGCCGGCGATCACGGCGATGGCCACCAGCTCCAGGGTCAGGGTTGCGCCCTGGGCCAGTTTCGGCAGCCATTTGATGATCACGGCCCAGTTCAGGCCCAGGTCGAAATGCGACAGCCAGCTGTAGTCGCCACTCATTGCGTGCTCCTCGCAAAGCCGCGCGCGGCACGTTTTTCCAGGAAGTGCATGCCGGTCATCGCCAGGACAGTGAGGCCCAGGTACATGAAGGCCGCGACCATAAAGAAGGTGAAGGGCTGCTTGGTGACGGTCACGCCGATCTGCGCGTGGCGCATGATTTCTTCCAGGCCGATCACCGAGACCAGCGCGGTGTCCTTCATCAGAATCATGAACAGGTTGCCCAGGCCCGGCAGCGCGATGCGCCACATCTGCGGCATGATCAAGCGGGTGAAGATCCGGACCTTCGACAAGCCCAGTGCGACACCGGCTTCACGGTGGCCCTTGGGAATGGCCAGGATCGCGCCGCGGAAGACTTCCGTGGCGTAGGCGCCAAAGCACAGGCCCAGGGCGATCACCCCGGCGGCGAAAGCGCTGAGGGAAAGGTCGGGGTTGCCGAAAAACTCCCCGAGGGAGCGCATCAGGTTGACCGTGCCGAAGTAGATCAGCAGGACCCACAGCAGTTCCGGGATGCCGCGAACCAGGGTGGAGTAGCTGCCGCCAAGCCATTGCAGCGGCTTGTACGGGGAAGTCTTGGCCAGGGCGCCGGCCAGCCCGAGCACCAGTCCGAGGCACAGGGCGGTGAGCGCCAGCTTGACGGTCATCAGCGCACCGGCGGCAAGCGCCGGGCCGAATCCGTA
This sequence comes from Pseudomonas sp. P7779, assembly GCF_013386315.1. Classification (NCBI taxonomy): domain Bacteria; kingdom Pseudomonadati; phylum Pseudomonadota; class Gammaproteobacteria; order Pseudomonadales; family Pseudomonadaceae; genus Pseudomonas; species Pseudomonas sp. P7779. The sequence continues at coordinate 19,560 of NZ_JACARZ010000015.1, forward strand.
GAGGTCGAAATTCATGGTTTAGTCGTTTCGCAAGGCAAAGCTCAGGACCGGCGCACTCAAGCGAGCACGCCGGGCAGGCCATTCAGGATCACTCGATACTGAAAGGGAAGTACTTGTCGTTGATCTTCTTGTAGGTGCCGTCGGCCTTGATTTCAGCCAGGGCTTTGTTCAAGCGCTCGCGCAGCGGGTCGCCTTTGCGTACGGCGATACCGATCTTGTCGCTCTCGACCACCGGGTCGCCCTTGAATTCGTAGGCGGAGCCGTCTTTGCTTTTCAGCCACTCGTACTGCACGTACTTGTCGGCGAGCATCCCGTCCAGGCGGCCGGAAGTCAGGTCGAGGTAGGCGTTTTCCTGGGTGTCGTAGAGCTTGGCGGTGGTGTCCGGCAGCTTGTCTTCCAGGTAGGTACCGGCCAGCGTTGCGCGCTGTGCACCGATGATCTTGCCCTTCAGGTAGTCCGCGTCGGTCTTGAAGTCTTTGTTGGCTTTGGGCGCGATGAACTGCAGCTTGTTGGAGTAGTACGGGTCGGTGAAGTCGACGGCCTGCTTGCGTTCATCGGTGATGGACAGCGAGGAGACCAGGAAGTCGAACTTCTTGGCATTCAGGGCCGGGATGATGCCGTCCCAGTCGGAGACATACACTTCGCACTTCTCGACTTTCATCTTGGCGCACAGGGCGTCGCCGATGTCCTTGTCGAAGCCGACGACGTTGCCGCTGGCATCTTTATTGTTGAACGGCGGGTAGGCCGCTTCGATCCCCATTTTCAAGGTTTCAGCCATCGCCGTGGCGCTGAACGCCATCGAAACAGCGGCGGCCAAGAGGAGTTTTTTATAGTTCTGCATGCATGTTGCTCCGTTAGCGGTTGCTGGACATGAATTGTTTGCAGCGCGCCGAAAGCGGGTTTTCAAATACCTGCTGTGGCGATCCTTGCTCTTCGACCAGGCCCTGGTGCAGGAACACCACTTCACTGGACACCTGGCGGGCAAAGCCCATTTCATGGGTGACCAGCAGCATGGTGCGGCCTTCTTCGGCCAGGGCGCGGATCACATTAAGTACTTCCTGAACCATTTCCGGGTCAAGGGCCGATGTGGGCTCGTCGAACAGGATGACTTTGGGCTGCATGGCCAGGGTGCGTGCGATCGCGGCGCGTTGTTGCTGGCCGCCGGACAGTTGCGCGGGGTAGGCATGACGCTTGTCACTGATGCCGACCTTGGCCAGCAAGGCTTCGGCGATTTCAGTGGCTTCGGCCTTGCTCTGGCCGAGCACGCGGCGCGGGGCCTCGATGATGTTGTCGAGGACGCTCATGTGCGGCCACAGGTTAAAGTTTTGAAACACAAAACCGATTTCGCTGCGCAGGCGGTTGATCTGTTTGCCGTCGGCGGCCACCAGTTCGCCGTTTTTCGCAGCCTTGAGCTTGAGCTCTTCACCGGCCACCAGGATTTGCCCCTGGTGCGGGTTTTCCAGCAGGTTGATGCAGCGCAGGAACGTGGACTTGCCGGAACCGGAGGAACCCAGGATCGAGATCACATCGCCGTCGCGGGCGGTCAGCGAGATACCTTTAAGCACCTCCAGCTCACCATAGCGTTTATGCAAGTTGCGGATTTCAAGCGCGGGCGTGGCCTCAGCCATGTGCGGTCCTCATTGTGTTCATTGCGCTCCTGCTGTTGGCCCGCCTTCCTGGCGAGGCGCCAAGCTAGCATAGCGTCCGGATGACAGCCAACAGCCCTGCAGGCGGTAAACAGACGGTCTGCGGCAGGGTGTCGCATCGGCACAGCAGTGTGTCGCGCCATCAACAACCGAACAGCCGTTTGAACCAGTATTCCTACAGGTTTTGCGTAAAAAAGGGCGCGATGGTGCCAGCTTTGGCCGGGTGTTGGAAGGGTTAAACCGGCGAACGGTCCTTATCAGCCCTTTTATGGGGCGTCACGCACAAATTGTGTGTGTTTTTGGTGCGCTGATTCGTCTTTCAAGTGAGTCGCACAGTAACGCTATAGCGGAATGCCATTAGTGTCAGTGACTTACGAGAGCTATTGAGTTTCCCTACAGCCCGCGTCAATCGCGGCTCTGTAACATTTTGGCGCAAATCTTGCGTAAAAAATAAAGAACGCCCCGTTGGTTTCTTTTCACGAGAAAGACGCCAGACCGGGTGGACCGTATTCGCAATTCCTCGCAAAGGTGTGTCAATGAGTAGTACGCAAAGCTCCAATGACCTCGAACAGGGGCTCAAACCGCGTCACGTCACCATGCTGTCGATTGCCGGCGTTATCGGTGCCGGGTTGTTTGTGGGCTCCGGCCACGCGATTGCTGCGGCGGGCCCGGCCGTGCTGCTGGCTTATGCCGCCGCCGGTACGCTGGTGGTGTTGGTGATGCGCATGCTGGCCGAGATGGCCGTGGCATCGCCGGACACGGGTTCGTTCTCTACTTATGCCGACCGTGCGATCGGGCACTGGGCCGGTTTCACCATCGGCTGGTTGTACTGGTGGTTCTGGGTGCTGGTGATTCCGCTGGAAGCCAACGCTGCCGCGACCATCCTGCACGCCTGGTTCCCCGGCGTGGCGATCTGGGCCTTCACCCTGATCATTACCTTGCTGCTGACCGCGACCAACCTGTTCAGTGTGAAGAACTACGGCGAGTTCGAGTTCTGGTTTGCGCTGATCAAAGTGGTGGCGATCATCGGGTTTGTGATCCTCGGCATCCTGGCGATCTTCGGCTTCCTGCCGGGCAGTCAGGTCAGCGGCGTTTCGCACCTGTTCGACACCCAGGGCTTCCTGCCCAACGGCATGGGCGCGGTATTGGCGGCGATCCTGACCACCATGTTCTCGTTCATGGGCACCGAGATCGTGACCATCGCGGCCGCTGAATCGAAGAACCCGGGCCAGCAGATTTCCAAGGCCACCAACTCGGTGATCTGGCGGATCGGCTTGTTCTACCTGGTGTCGATCTTCATCGTCGTGGCCCTGGTGCCGTGGAATGATCCTGCGCTGGCAGCGGTCGGTTCCTACCAGACCGTGCTGGAACGCATGGGCATCCCGAATGCCAAGCTGATCGTTGACCTGGTGGTGCTGGTGGCCGTGACCAGTTGCCTGAACTCGGCGCTGTACACCGCTTCGCGCATGATGTTCTCCCTGGGCCGTCGCGGTGATGCACCGGCGGTGTCCAAGATCACCAACAAGAGCGGCACGCCTTACTGGGCGGTGTTGCTGTCTACCGGCGCGGCGTTCCTGGCGGTATTCGCCAACTACGTGGCACCGGCGGCGGTGTTTGAATTCCTGCTGGCCAGCTCCGGCGCCATCGCGCTGCTGGTGTACCTGGTGATCGCCGTGTCGCAACTGCGCATGCGCCAGAAACGCACGGAAGCGGGCGAGAAGATTGCCTTCAAGATGTGGCTGTTCCCGGGCCTGACGTATGCGGTGATCGTGTTCATCGTGGGCGTGCTGACGATCATGTTGTTCCAGGAAGCGCATCAGGTGGAGATCATTGCCACCGGGATCCTGAGCTTGCTGGTAGTTGCGGCGGGGCTGATGGTGTCGCGTCGGCGCAAGGGCCGGAAGGTTGGGGCGGCGGTGCTTAACTGACGGAGTGCTTTCGTCGCAATACCGTTGATCAAATGTGGGAGCGGGCTTGCTCGCGAATGCGCTGGATCAGTCGACATTTGAGCTGACTGACACACTGCCTTCGCGAGCAAGCCCGCTCCCACATTTCGTTTTGTATCAGCCTTCGGAGCTAACAAGCGCCTGTGACGCCGCGACGTAATCGGCCTGGAATTCCGGCGATTCAATCCACGCCAGCGCTGCCGCTTCATCCTCGGTATCCGTGGCCCACTGGCGATACTCGATCAGCGCCGCGAGGATAAAGTCCGTCGCTTCTTCTTCGCCTTCCTGCTCCAGTACCACTGCCAGCAGCGGGTGCGCCAGGAACACGGCACACAGCGCCTGCTGGCTGGTTTCGCCAGCGGTGCGCATCTCCAGGAACAGCTCGGTCAAATCCACCGATTCAAGATCAATGCGGCTGTCATCGCCGGCAAAGGCATCCGGCTTGGTGGCGACGGCGCGTTGGGTGCGATTCTGCTTGGCCTTGGCTTTTGCCCGGTGGGCGCGTTTTTGCTGCTTGTTCGGCGAAGCCATGGGCTCACGTCCTTGGTGTCAGGATCTGGGGGTGGGGTATTGAAGCGCAGGTCTGGAGAAATCCCAAGGCTTTCTAGGTGCGATCCGTCACTTGGCGCCCCGGCGTGCCGTTGGCCAACTCTCCCCTTTGCAGCCAAGCCAATGCAATCGGCCACAACCGATCTTGATACTGGCTGCGAAAGAATGCGAAGTGTCCGACCTCTTTTTCGCCGATATCTTCAGGCGCGATTCGCAGATGCGTGCGCTCGCTGCCGTCGAAGTAACCCAGCAGGCGTTCGATTGCTGCGACGGTACCAAACGGATCGTCGGTAATGCTGATGGCCAATATCTGTGCCTTCACCCGCGAAAACGGCAGCTCGGGCAAGGCTCGCCCACTCGGACGTTTTTCATAACTCGGCGTCGGCGTACTCCAGTCGCGTACCACGCCCGCCGGGGTATCCTCCAGCCAGCCTATGCGTTTGCCCGGGAAGTAGCCAAAAAACGCTGTCACCAGCGGCATCACCACATGCCATTTGGCAAGCATCCGCCAGCGCCCGCTCGCCTCGTAGTCGCGCCAGTAGGCAAACTGCGCGCCTACCGTCACCAGGCGCCGAATCACTGCGCCGGAAGCCCCGAGTCCCGCCGCACATCCGCCAAAACTGTGCCCGACCACATCAATCGGTTGGCCGGCAAACTCCCGCTGGGCCCGCTGCAGGATCGCTTCGAAGTCCAGCACGCCCCAATCCGACCACGAGGCCTTGAACCCTTTCAGCGAGCCGCTGCGGGATTCGCCGATGCCGCGGTAGTCGTAGGTGATGACGTCGAAGCCATTGGCAAACAGGTAATCGGCAAACCGTGAGTAGTGACGGCAGCGTACGGAGGTGGCGGCGTTGATGATGACGACCGGGCGTTCAACGTCTGTGCGCGGATGGCGCCACGTGAAGCCGCCGATGAAATGCCCATCGGCTGTGGGCTCGCGGAATGCTTCGGCTTGAGGTCGGACTGGCAGGTTCATGAACAGGCTCGATCATTGCGCTTTCGATGGGGTGTCAAAGGCCCGTGCGCAGTTTTATGAGAAGTCGAAACTAACAAATTTCTGCTATGAAGACCCCGGGGATTTTTCTGAGGCTCGACCTGAGCGGCACAGATGCCTAGGCTTAGACCCTTTCGCCCACCAGAGCCGGCCCATGACCCGCGACACCCTCGAACAAAACCAGATCCCGATCTACTTCGCCAGCGTGTTGCTGGCTGCCGTTGTCGGCCTGCTGGCGCCCTCCATGGCTCAAGGTGTGGCCGCCCTGGTTACGCCCGCCATCGCCGTGCTGATGTACGCGATGTTCCTACAAATCCCGTTTCTGGACCTGCGCCAGGGGCTGGGCAACAAACACTTCATGGGCGCGTTGCTGCTGGCCAACTTCATCCTGATTCCGCTGCTGGTGTGGGCGCTGACTCGGGGCCTGGTGGAACACCCGGCGATCCTGGTGGGTGCGTTGCTGGTGCTGTTGACGCCGTGCATCGACTACGTGGTGGTGTTTACCCATATCGGCAAGGGTGACTCGCGGTTGATGCTGGCGGCGACCCCGATTTTGTTGTTGCTGCAACTGCTGCTGTTGCCGGTCTACCTGGGGTTGATGCTGGGGGCGCAGTCGCAGGTGGCGGTTGCAGTGGGGCCGTTTGTCGAGGCCTTCCTGCTGCTGATCGTTGCCCCCATGATTCTGGCGGTGTTGACCACTTCCCAGTCCCGGCGCTCACCGGTCGTCAGTGCCTGGAACGATGCCTGGGCCTGGCTGCCCGTGCCGGCCATGGCGCTGGTGCTGATGGTGGTGATCGGTTCGCAGATCACCGCCGTGGTCCGCGATATCGGCCTGCTGGCGCCGGTGATCCCGGTGTATATCGGCTTCCTGTTGCTGGCCCCGCTGATGGGGGCGCTGGCTTCGCGCCTGTTCAAGCTATCGGCGCCCACGGCGCGGGCGGTCACCTTCAGCGCCTCCACGCGTAATTCCCTGGTGGTGCTGCCGCTGGCGCTGGCGTTACCCGAAGAGATCCGTGGGCTCGCTGCTGCCGCAGTGATCACGCAAACCCTGGTGGAATTGGTAGGGGAGCTACTCTACATCCGGCTGCTGCCGCTGCTGATCTGGCCCGCTCGTCGTTAGGCGGATGAATGTTTGATTCCGTTCAGGGCTTATTCAGGGTGGCGTTCGGCAACATGAGCCGGTTTACCCCACCTGACAGGCTGAATAATGGATCAACACAATCGCTTTCGAATGGAATCGCTGGGTATTTTCCTCATCGCCCTGCTGCTGTTCACCCTGGGCATCTGGGACCAGCAGCCACAGGGCTTCGACGGCCGCTGGGCCGTGTTCATGCAAGAGATGTTTCGCCACGGTGCGAGCCTGTTTCCTACCACCTACGGTGAGCCTTACCCTGACTATCCGGGCACCGCGACCTACCTCAGCTACCTCTTTGCCCGTTTATTCGGCGCGCCCAACGACCTGGCTAACGTGATGCCCACCGCCCTGGCGTCTGCCGGGGTCATGGCGCTGATCTATCGCTTGCTGGTGCCGTCCGGCCGGGCGTGGGCATTGCTGACGGTGCTGCTCACCGCATTGACTGCCCAGTTGCTGGAGAAGTCGCGCTCGGTGTGCCTGGACCAGATGATCTCGTTGTTGTGCCTGGGGTGTTTCTACCTGCTGCATACCGGTGAGCGCCTGGGCTCGCGGCTGCGCCAATATGCGATCTTTCCGTTGTTCGTGGTGGCGTTTGCCATTCGCGGGCCGCTGGGGTTGATCGAGGTGTGCGGGGTGGCCTGTGTCTACTGGGCGCTGGGCACCGCTCGTACGCGGCAAGAGCGGATTGCGCTGCTGAAAAAGGTGATTGCCCACGGAGTGGTCGGTTTGATCCTGCTGGCCGGCTGTTGGTGGGCGCTGTTGAAACTGGCACGGATCAGCGGTGGCGATGCTTTCGTCGATGATGTGCTGCGGATGCAATTCACCGGGCGCCTTGATGAAACCGGTGAGGCGTTCTACTTCTACTTCAAGCTGAGCCTGTACCGCTATTTCCCGGTGGTGCCGCTGGCCCTGGCGACGATGATTGCCCTGCGCCACAAATGGTCGGCCCGCCACGACGATGCCGATGTGCAGTTGATGCTGCGCTTGGCCGCCTGCGGCCTGATGATTTTGCTGGGCTTGTCGGTGCCGCACTTCAAGCGCGCCTATTACATCGTCCCCATGGTCCCGATGTTTGCCGCGGTGGCCGCCTATGGCTTGCTCCAGGCCCAGGGCTGGTTGCTCGGCGTGCGGCGTGGCTATGAGTGGCTGGTGGCGGTCCTGCCGGTGCTGGGCATTGTCGTGGTGTTTGTCTGTCGGCATCTGTGGCACAAGCACGGCTACTGGCCGGACGTTTCAGTGCCGGCGCTGGTGGGTGTGCTGATCGTGCTGCAACTCGCAGCCGTGATTGCCTGGCGCCGTTTGCAGGGCAATCTCGGCCAGCGCCTGGTGGTGCTCAGCCTGATTGCGCTGGCCACCCAATGGCTGGTGCTGGTGAAGGTTGTGGAGCCGGCCAAGGATCTGCAATTCGACACCAGGAACTTCGTAAGCGCGGTGGAAAAGCTGCGTGCCGATAACCCCGGGACCCTGGTGTTCGTCGATCTGGCCAAGGACACCTGGGCGATTCGCTACATCATGAACCTGGATCACGACGAGCAGCCGCTGTTCATCGGGCGCAACCAACCCTTGCTGGTGGATACACTGCCGCGCCCCGCCTGGGTGATTGTGGAGCGCAAGCAAACCGCATTGCTCAGCGGCACGCCGCTGGAGCATATGGCGCCGGTGTTCAATGGGCGGTTGAATGACAACCCGCTGCTGGTGTTCCTGGTGAAGTGACTCAGTCGCCTTGACATCCTTGTCGGTGGTAACGCCGACAAGAGTGGCGATCACTGGGGAATTAAGGATGGATCAATAGGGTCGGAATGAGGTGTTGATAACCGGCGCTTTGGATCGTCTTACTGTATGGTCGCCGCCTGGATGACCGGTTGGTCTGATTGGAGCGCTTTGCAGCCTGCCGCAAAACAGGCGCCTGCTAGGCTTGGGTACTTTCGTGGTGATGAGTTTGGGTGCGACATGGAAGCAGTAAAAATGGATTTTGAGTATGCCGGTGCCGAGAGCGTCGGTAGTGCCCACGTGATCGGCCGTTCCTGGCTTGGCGGCCTCAGCATCTGTTTTGACGGAGGCTGCAGCTACCCCTCGATGATCAGCGTGCTGGAGGCTGTGTTCAGGCGCTACGGACGCCTGGTGCGTTTTGGCGAGTCGCTCTCGGCGCAGGATTGGATTGCGCGCGTGGAGGAGAGTGGTTTTCACATCTCCGAGCAGGAGCGGGTTGCGGTGTTGACGTTGATGCGGGGCGGGGGCTGAAGGAGCCAAAAACGCCAGGCAACAAAAAACCCGCACCAGGCGGGTTTTTTGTGTGTTTCAGATGACGTTTGCACCACCTGAAACTAATTAGTGGTGCCCAGAGACGGAATCGAACCGCCGACACGGGGATTTTCAATCCCCTGCTCTACCGACTGAGCTATCTGGGCAACGGGGCGCATTAAACGGGTTTTTCAGGGGGTCGTCAAGCAAGTTTTCAAAAAATATTTAATTATTACCGTCGCTTACGGGCCAACCCCCAAATTTGATCAATTATTCAGCAGGTGGCACGTAGCCGTCGGCCTTGGCGTAATCCTCGCCGGAAAAGTACTTGTCCATCTCGCCCTGCAGGTATTTGCGGTCTTCGGCGTTCATCATGTTCAGGCGCTTTTCGTTGATCAACAGGGTCTGGTGCTTTTGCCAGTCAGCCCAGGCCTTGGCGGAGACGTTGTCGAAAATGTCCTGGCCCTTGGCGCCAGGGAACGGGGCGCGCTCCAGGGCGGGCAGTTCTTCGTGGTACTTGCGGCAGATGATGGTGCGGGTCATGACGGAACTCCTGCGTTCAATACTTCAGCCGCGCGCTTCAGCAGTTTTTTCACCGGGGCGGCAAGGCCCAGGCGCGGCGGGGTGGCGAGGTTATACCAGAGCCAGTCAGCCTCGGCCACGTGATGGGCAGACTCCTGGACCTGGACCAGCCAGGGTTCGATAGCCAGTTGGAAGTGGCTGAAGGTGTGGATCAGGCTCGGCAGCTCCTGGTGTTTGCCCAGCGCCAGCGAGTGCTGGTTGGCCAGGTGTTCCAGGTCGGCCAGGTCATCCAGCTCCGGCAGGCTCCACAAACCGCCCCACAGGCCCGTGGAAGGGCGACGGTAAAGCAGGATCGCGCCCTCGTCATTGGCCAGCAACGGCATCAGCGTGCGCTTCTGGGGCACGGTCTTGCGTGGCTTGGGGATCGGGTAGCGGGTTTCCAGGCCGAGCAGGTGCGCTTCGCAGCCCTTTTCCAGCGGGCACAGCAGGCAGCTGGGCTTGCTGCGGGTGCAGAGGGTGGCGCCCATGTCCATCATGGCCTGGGTGTAGGCGTTGACGCGGTCATGGGGCGTAAAGCGCTCTGCGGTGGCCCACAGCTGTTTGGCGACCTTCGGCTCGCCCGGGTAACCCTCTTGCGCGGTAAAGCGCGCCAGCACGCGTTTGACGTTGCCATCGAGGATCGGCGCTCGCAGGCCCATGCTCAGGCTGGCAATCGCACCCGCGGTGGACAGGCCAATGCCGGGCAGTTCGGTGAGTTTTTCGACGTCACGGGGAAACTCGCCGCCATATTCGGCAACGACGATCTTCGCGGTCTTTTGCAGGTTGCGCGCCCGGGTGTAGTAACCCAGCCCGGTCCACAGGTGCAGCACTTCGTCTTCCGGCGCGGCAGCCAGGGCTTCGACCGTTGGCAAGGACGCCATGAACCGGTCGAAGTAGTTCAGCACGGTGCTGACCTGGGTCTGCTGCAACATGATCTCCGAGACCCACACCCGGTAAGGCGTGATGCCCTGTTGCCAGGGCAGGTCATGGCGACCGTGGCGGTCGTACCAGTCGAGCACCGCCGTTGAAAACTGCTCGTTTCTCATCGTTTGAACAGGCCTTTAAGCGCGTCTTTCAGCTGTGGATTGACCTTGTCGAGCTTCTGTTCAAGCTTCTCGCTGAGCTTGTTGCCCGCCGCCTTGATGGCGACCTGGCTCAAGCCGTCCTTGTCCAGGCGGCAGGCCTTGGCGCCCAGTTCCAGCGGGCCACGGCAGCGCAGCGGGACTTCGATGTTCTGGAAATTGGAGCCCACCTGGCAGGCCGGGTCCGGCACGTCGCGCTGGTCGCCTTCGACGATAATGCCGACGCGGTAGTCCATGCCCAGCACGCGCAGGTCGACGTCGCCGTCGCCGTTGACGGTCAGGCCCGGGATGCGCACTTTCAGGTCGGGGTTGCTGGCCACACCATTGCGGAAGATCAGGTTGCCCTTGAGTTCCTGGAACGGGGTGTCCTTGCCGCGCTGGTCGCCGCTGAGGGTCTTGCGGTTGAGCAGGGCGATGCCGGTGCACAGCTGTTGCTCGATGTTGGCGTTAAGCAGCACGCCATTGTTGATCGCGAAGCTGGCGGTACCGTTGAGGCTGTCGATCAGGGCTTTCTGGCTATTGCCGCGGCCGTTGAGGTTGCTGTCGAGGGTGAGCTGGCCCTTCACCGGCGGGTTCTGCCCCTGGGCTTGCAGGATGCGTTCGACCGGTACCTGCTTGATGCGGGTTTGCAGCGCCAGCAGCGGGATGTCCTGGCGCACGTCAAGGTTGCCGTTGGCCTGGAAGGTGCCGTTGTAGAGGCCGCCGCTCAAGGTGTCGAGCTTGAGCTGGCCATCGAGGCCGGAGGCTTTCAGGGCGGCATTCTGGATCGGCAGCTTGCTCAGGGTCAGTTGGCCAAAGGACAGGTCGGCGTTTACGTCCAGGGTGCGCAGGCGGGTCAGCGGCAGCAGCTTGTCGGTACTCCAGGCGGCTTTGGTCGGGGCGTCCGGCAGCGGTGTGGTGCCACCGGCCGCCATGGCGCCGGCTTCGCTGTTCTGCACTTCAGCCTGGCGCGCGGCCGCAGCGCCCTTGGCGGCTTCGGACTTGGCCGGCAGGTAGTTGTCGGCGTTGAACGTATCGGCCTTGAGCTGCACCCGCAGGGATTGCCTGGCGAAATCATCCACGGCCACGCGACCGGTGAAGGTGCTGTCGTCGAGTTTCAGGTTGAGGTCTTCAAGCGCCAGGCTGGTCGGCGTGCCCTTGAGGCGGCTGACCAGTTCGACCTTGCTCAGGCTGCCGGCGGCCATCGGTGGCAGCGGGTTGCCGACGCTGTCGAGGAACTTGGCCAGGTCAAACTGGGCAATCGACAGGGCGCCGCTGAGCTGTGGAGTCTTGTCCAGGTCGTTGACCTTCAACTCGCCCAGGGCGCGCAGTTGGTTCAGCGACAGCTTCATGCCGGTCCATTCGGCGATATTCGCAGACTGGTCCACCAGCAATTGGCCCTGGGTCGAAAAGGTCACGGTCTTGCCTTGCAGCGGCTCGCCGGTGGCTTCACCAGTGACCTTCATGTCTTCGAACTGGTAGCGCTTGAGGGCGCGCTGAATGCGCAGGTTGCCATTGACCTCGGTCTTGACGCGCATCAGCGGCTGGTTGGTGCCGAAGAATGCGGTGAGTTTGACCGGGATGCTTGCACCTTCGTGCACGGCGCCGGCGCTCAGCTGGATGCTTTCGGCGCTGAACTGCTTGCCGGTCTGCTCGTCGTTGTATTCGACGCGGGCGTTGTTGATGGTCAGGCTGTCGATGTCCAGGCGGATCGGCTGCGGCGGCTTTTCAGGCTTGGGCGGTGTGGCCGCTTCAGCCACGGCAGGCGTGGTGGCGGCGGTAGCCGGGTCCGGCACATTCTTGCCGATGTCTTCCCAGTTGCCGTGGCCATGCACGTCTTTGTTCAGGCGCAGGTTCAGGCCTTCGACACGTACATCGCTCATCTGCACTTCACGGCGCAGCAGCGGCAGCACGCGCACCGACAGGCCGAGCATCTGCAGGTCGGCAAACGGTTGGCTCGGATTGGTCAGGGTCGCAACGCTGGCCTCGTGCAATTCAAGACCGAGCCAGGGGAACAGGCTCCAGCCGATGTCGCCATTGAGCGTCAGCTCGATGTGGGCCTTGTCGCGGGCAATCTGGCGAATCTCGTCTTTGTAGTCGTTGGGATCGAAGAGATGGGTCAGGGCAAAGCCTAGAGCCACAATGATCAGCAACAGCCCGAGAAGTACCAGACCCAGGATTTTGCCGAACGCTTTCATGGGCGAGTCCTTGTATGTCGATTTTAAAATTTAGCCGAAGAGTATAACGCTCGTAGCCCTATGGCTGTTTAGGGATCGTTACATGGCGTCAAACAAATCAGATAACTCCAGAAAGGTGATATCAGTTTGGTTTTTCTGTCATCCACAGATGCTAATCTGCGCATGTTCGTCTGCCGTCTGCGACTAAACGTCGCGTTTAAAAGGAGCTTTACTCAACAAAACGGCCACGCCTTGCGTGTAAGGCCGAGGGAGAGAGCGCCCGACGGACACATACTAATAACTGGGGGAAACATCAATGAGCACTAGCACTGCGGCGGGTAATACTGCTGCACAGCTTGCGTTCCTGTCCAAGGAACGCATTATCGCCAAGCCCGGGTTCAACCGTTGGCTGGTACCACCGGCCGCCCTGGCGATCCACCTGTGTATCGGCATGGCCTACGGTTTTTCGGTGTTCTGGCTGCCGTTGTCCAAGGCGCTGGGGATCACCGCACCGGTCGCCTGCGCGCCGGACATGAGCTTCATCAGCCAGGTCTTCTCGTCGCAATGCGACTGGCCCATCTCCATGCTGGGCTGGATCTACACCCTGTTCTTCATCTTCCTCGGCTGCTCCGCAGCGATCTGGGGCGGCTGGCTGGAACACGCCGGGCCACGCAAGGCTGGTGTCGTTTCGGCCTTGTGCTGGTGTGGCGGCCTGCTGATCTCCGCGCTGGGGATCTATACCCACCAGATCTGGCTGATGTGGATCGGCTCCGGGGTCATTGGCGGTATCGGCCTGGGCCTGGGCTATATCTCGCCGGTCTCGACCCTGATCAAGTGGTTCCCGGACAAGCGCGGCATGGCCACCGGCATGGCGATCATGGGCTTCGGCGGCGGCGCGATGGTGGGTGCCCCGCTGGCAGCCGCCTTGATGGGCCACTTTGCCTCGCCGACCAGCGTTGGCGTGTGGCAGAGCTTCGTGGTCATGGCCGTGATCTACTTCGTGTTCATGATCGGCGGCGCCTTGTCCTACCGTGTTCCGCCTACCGGCTGGAAGCCTGAGGGCTGGACTGCCCCGGCGAAAAAAGCCAGCAACGCGATGATCACCCACCGTCACGTGCACGTGAACGTGGCCTGGAAAACCCCGCAATTCCGCCTGGTGTGGCTGGTGCTGTGCCTGAACGTGTCTGCCGGCATCGGCATCCTCGGCATGGCTTCGCCGCTGCTGCAGGAAGTGTTCGGCGGCAAGTTGCTGGGTAACGGCCTGGCATTTGGCCAGCTGGATGCCGGCCAACTGGCTTCCATCGCGGCCATCGCCGCCGGCTTTACCGGCCTGTTGAGCCTGTTCAACATCGGTGGCCGGTTCTTCTGGGCATCGTTCTCCGACTACCTGGGCCGTAAAAACACCTACTTCGTGTTCTTCGCATTGGGCTTTGCCCTGTACGCGTTGATCCCGAACCTGGGTCACCTGGGCAACGTCGCGCTGTTCGTGGCGGCGTTCTGCATCATCCTGTCGATGTACGGCGGTGGCTTTGCGACCGTCCCGGCTTACCTGGCGGACCTGTTCGGTACGCAAATGGTGGGCGCGATCCACGGTCGCCTGCTGACCGCTTGGGCAGCGGCGGGCGTATTGGGCCCGGTGCTGGTGAACTACCTGCGTGAGTACCAGTTGAGCATCGGCGTTGAACGCGCTGCCGCCTACGACATCACCTTGTACATCCTCGCCGGCCTGCTGGTGCTGGGCTTTATCTGCAACCTGCTGGTACGGCCGGTGGCAGACAAGTACTTCATGACCGACGCCGAACTGGCTGCCGAGCAGGCGCTGGGCCATGACAAGGGCGCCGATTCCAGCACCGTGCTGGAGTGGAAAGCCTCCTCCGGCAGCGTGCCATTGGCGGTGGCTGCCTGGCTGGTGGTGGGCATTCCGTTGGCGTGGGGCGTGTGGGTCACCCTGCAGAAAACCGCAGTACTGTTCCACTAACACCGCGTAACCCTTGTGGGAGCGGGCTTGTGTGGGAGCGGGCTTGCTCGCGAATGCGATGGATCAGTCAGCACATGTATTGGCTGACCCACCGCCTTCGCGAGCAAGCCCGCTCACACACAAAGCTGCTCCCACACTTGTACTGACATGTCTATCCCCGACACTCCATCAGTCTTATCCCCTCCGATGTTTCTGTTTAGCGCCCGCGCCCCTATAATGGCTGCCTTTTTCGCCCAATGATTTTGCGGAGCTGGTGATGGCCGAACGTAAGGCGTCCGTCGAGCGCGACACTCTGGAAACCCAGATCAAAGCCTCGATCAACCTGGATGGCACCGGAAAGGCCCGATTTGATATCGGTGTACCTTTTCTTGAGCACATGCTGGACCAGATCGCCCGTCACGGGCTGATCGACCTGGATATCGTCAGCAAGGGCGACCTGCATATCGACGACCACCACACGGTGGAAGACGTCGGTATCACGTTGGGCCAGGCATTTGCCAAAGCCATCGGCGACAAGAAAGGCATCCGTCGCTACGGCCACGCCTATGTCCCGCTGGATGAAGCGCTGTCGCGTGTGGTCATCGACTTCTCCGGCCGCCCGGGCCTGCAGATGCACGTGCCGTACACCCGCGCCACCGTGGGCGGCTTCGACGTCGACCTGTTCCAGGAATTCTTCCAGGGTTTCGTCAACCACGCCCTGGTCAGCCTGCACATCGACAACCTGCGTGGCACCAACACCCACCACCAGATCGAGACCGTGTTCAAGGCTTTCGGCCGTGCCCTGCGCATGGCCGTGGAGCTGGATGACCGCATGGCCGGGCAAATGCCGTCGACCAAGGGCGTCCTGTAATGCAGACGGTCGCGGTTATCGACTACGGCATGGGTAACCTGCACTCGGTGGCCAAGGCCCTCGAGCACGTAGGTGCCGGCAAGGTGCTGATCACCAGCGATGCCGACGTGATTCGCGAAGCCGACCGGGTAGTGTTCCCGGGGGTTGGCGCGATTCGCGACTGCATGGCCGAGATTCGCCGCCTGGGCTTCGACAGCCTGGTGCGTGAAGTCAGCCAGGACCGGCCGTTCCTCGGCATCTGCGTGGGCATGCAAGCCTTGCTCGACAGCAGTGAAGAGAACGACGGCGTCGACTGCATCGGTCTGTTTCCGGGCCAGGTGAAGTTTTTCGGCAAGGACCTGCACGAAGACGGCGAGCACCTGAAGGTGCCACACATGGGCTGGAACGAAGTGCGCCAGACCGTGGATCACCCGCTGTGGCACGAAGTGCCGGACTTGGCGCGTTTCTATTTCGTACACAGCTATTACATCGCCGCCGGTAACCCGCGCCAGGTGGTGGGTGGCGGGCACTATGGCGTCGACTTCGCCGCGGCCCTGGCCGACGGTTCGCGCTTTGCCGTGCAATTCCACCCGGAGAAGAGCCATACCCATGGCCTGCAACTGCTGCAGAACTTCGCCGCGTGGGACGGGCGCTGGTAATGGCCAAGAAGGTCAAGCCGCCGATCTTGAACCTCACTCCCCAGCAGGAGAGTGAGGCCACCGACAAGATCAAGCGTTTCATGGAAGACCGCTTCGAGCTCAAGCTCGGCTCGTTCGAGGTTGCAGAAATCCTCGAACTGTTCACCACTGAAATTGCTCCGCACTATTACAACAGGGCGATTTTCGATGTGCAGACGCACCTTAAAGAAAGGTTCGAAAGCATCGAAAGCGACTTGTGGGCGCTCGAGAAACCCTGATTTCCCGAGCAACGCTGAATATCGAATAAGGTTTGCCAGATGCTGATTATTCCCGCAATCGATCTCAAGGACGGCGCCTGCGTACGTCTGCGCCAGGGCCGCATGGAAGATTCCACGGTGTTCTCCGATGACCCGGTGAGCATGGCTGCCAAGTGGGTGGAAGGCGGTTGCCGTCGTCTGCATCTGGTGGACTTGAACGGTGCGTTCGAAGGCCAGCCGGTCAACGGTGAAGTCGTCACGGCGATCGCCAAGCGCTATCCGAACCTGCCAATCCAGATCGGCGGCGGTATCCGCTCCCTGGAAACCATCGAGCACTACGTGAAAGCGGGCGTGAGCTACGTGATCATCGGCACCAAGGCCGTGAAAGACCCGGCCTTCGTCGCCGAAGCCTGCCGTGCGTTCCCCGGCAAAGTGATCGTGGGCCTGGACGCCAAGGACGGTTTCGTCGCCACCGACGGCTGGGCCGAGATCAGCACCGTCCAGGTGATCGACCTCGCCAAGCAGTTTGAAGCCGACGGCGTCTCCGCCATCGTTTATACCGACATCGCCAAAGACGGCATGATGCAGGGCTGCAACGTACCGTTCACCGCTGCGCTGGCTGCGGCCACCAGGATCCCGGTGATCGCTTCCGGCGGTATCCACAACCTCGGCGACATCAAGTCGCTGCTGGACGCGAAGGCGCCGGGGATCATCGGCGCCATCACCGGCCGGGCGATCTATGAAGGCACCCTGGATGTCGCTGAAGCCCAGGCTTACTGCGACGCCTACAACGGCTGAGGACTGACCATGGCGCTGGCCAAACGCATCATCCCTTGCCTGGACGTCGACAACGGTCGCGTGGTCAAGGGCGTCAAGTTCGAGAACATCCGTGACGCCGGCGACCCGGTGGAGATCGCCCGTCGCTACGACGAACAGGGCGCCGACGAGATTACCTTTCTCGACATCACCGCCAGCGTCGATGGTCGCGACACCACGCTGCATACCGTGGAGCGCATGGCCAGCCAGGTGTTTATCCCGCTGACCGTGGGTGGTGGCGTGCGTACCGTGCAGGACATTCGCAACCTGCTGAATGCCGGCGCGGACAAGGTTTCGATCAACACTGCGGCGGTGTTCAACCCGGAATTTGTCGGCGAAGCCGCACAGCACTTCGGTTCGCAATGCATCGTGGTTGCCATCGACGCCAAGAAAGTCTCCGGCCCGGGCGAAACTCCGCGCTGGGAGATCTTCACCCACGGCGGGCGCAAGCCGACCGGGCTGGATGCCGTGCAGTGGGCGATGAAGATGGAAGCCCTGGGTGCCGGTGAAATCCTGCTGACCAGCATGGACCAGGACGGCATGAAAAACGGCTTCGACCTGGGCGTGACCCGCGCCATCAGCGACGCACTGGGCATCCCGGTGATTGCTTCCGGCGGCGTCGGCAACCTGCAGCACCTGGCCGACGGCGTGATCGAAGGCCACGCCAGCGCAGTGCTGGCGGCGAGTATTTTCCACTTTGGCGAATACACCGTGCCTGAGGCCAAGGCCTACATGGCGGCGCGCGGTATCGTCGTACGCTAAACGTCACTGGACACCATGGCAGGCTCGCGGCACTCTCTGGGCTTGCCATGGATTCCGGTAACTTTCATGTTCAAAGACCTGCTGCTCGCCCTCGCCAGTACCACCGTTCTGCTGACGGGTTCGGCTTACGCTGATGAACCGTCCGACGGCGCTTCCCTGGTGTTGCTGACGGAAAACTTCCCGCCGTACAACATGGCGAAAAACGGCAAGAACTTCGCCAAGGAAGAGAACATCGAAGGCATTGCCGTGGACATCGTCCGCGAGACGTTCCAGCGTGCCGGTATTTCCTACAACCTGACCCTGCGGTTCCCTTGGGACCGGATCTACAAACTCGCCCTGGAAAAACCCGGTTACGGCGTGTTCGTGATGGCGCGCTTGCCGGACCGTGAGGCGCTGTTCAAATGGGTCGGCCCCATCGGCCCGGACGATTGGGTGCTGCTGGCCAAGGCTGACAGCAAGATCCAGCTGAGCGACCTTGAGCAGGCGCGGCGCTACAAGATCGGCGCCTACAAGGGCGACGCCATCGCCGAGAGCCTGGAGAAGCAGGGGCTCAAGCCGGTGATCGTGTTGCGGGATCAGGACAACGCGAAAAAGCTGGTGGATGGCCAGATCGACCTGTGGGCCACCGGGGACCCGGCGGGCCGTTATCTGGCACGCCAGGTCGGGGTGACCGGGCTCAAGACTGTGTTGCGTTTCAACAGCGCGGAGCTGTACCTGGCGCTGAACAAAAACGTGCCGGATGACGTAGTGGCGAAACTCCAGGCGGCCCTCGATCAGTTACGGCAGGAGGGTGTCGTCGATGAAATCATGGGGCGTTATCTCTAGGTTGTTTTCTGTGGGCTCGGGCACCGCTGCTGGTACTTCCTCTGGCTCCTCAACAGCAGTAACCGCCGCTTCAGGTTGCAGCAGCTCGCTGAAGTAGACGTTATCTCCGCTGGCATAGGTCAGGGTTGGCCCGAGCTGGCTGCCGTCAGCCCGCAATAGCTCGTATCGGCTTTTGACCAGGTAGGCAGCGATGGATTTATTCGCCGGGATGTAAGCCATCACATCCGCCACGCCCTCCCGTTCCCAGCCTTGTGCGGTCAAGCCCGTATGCGTGAAGTCGCGATTGAGGTTGGCACTGATACTCAACGGATGCCGGGGTGCCCAGGCAGCCTTTATATCGACGCCGGTCAAGGCGCGCAGGCCCATGGAGAAGTCACTGATCTCTCCTTTTGCGAATACCCAACTGAAGGTTTGGCTTGCTGGCGTGGTGTTTTGACCGCTGGCCACCAAGCTGTACTGGTCGATTCTTTTCAACCGATATACCGGGCACGTTTGCAGTTTTTCCAGGGGCGTCAGGGTCGGGTCGTTCACGGTAAACCAGGGCAGTTCGCACACATGAATGCCCTCTGTTACCTGCTCCGGCATCGTGCGTCCTGGTGCCATTTCGGGTGAAAGTGGCGGCAAATCCTCGGAATGAAGCGCAAGGTCCAGCCGCAGGGCGTGCACCGGGCTTTGCCTGGTTGGCTTGGCATAGCCCTCGGCGCCGGTAAAGGTGCCCGGTGCCAGGTAGGCTTGGCCAGGAGCTGCTTGCGACGGGGAGACACCCCAGGCGCTGAAGTCCCGGTGGGCGCCGCTGCCTTGGTCGCTCCAGATCAACTGGTCGACATAGGCCTGAGTCACCAGGTCTTCTCTGACACAGCGGATGGTATTGCGTGGTGGTTTGTCGTTACCGAGGCCACAGACCAGCCCCATCGCCACATAACCTTCTGGAGCGGTGGGCCGCCAGATTGAGAAATTGGCGCGTGCCCTTGGTCCCGAGTGTTCCCAGACTCTCTCGAAGTCGACGGGGGGCCGCAAGGCGGTGCCATTCTCCCGGTCAACTTCGCTGACAACAGCGACGATGTTCAGTTGATTGATGTTGTGGTAACCCGCCACGGCCACATCACCCAGCGGGACGAAGTTGCCCAGCGCGTCGGAGGATGTGCTCGGGCGCCAGAAGGTCACGGTTTTTTCGGCGCGAGTGCCTTTGTCGTTCCATACAGGAACGAACTCGGTGGTGAAGTTGATCAGCAGGTCTTTGTATTGCAGTGAGTTCATCTACAGACTCTCCAGTGGATACGAAGATCCAC
This sequence comes from Pseudomonas sp. P7779, assembly GCF_013386315.1. NCBI lineage: Bacteria > Pseudomonadati > Pseudomonadota > Gammaproteobacteria > Pseudomonadales > Pseudomonadaceae > Pseudomonas > Pseudomonas sp. P7779. The sequence continues at coordinate 39,264 of NZ_JACARZ010000015.1, forward strand.
TATCGAAGAGTCCGCTCGGTCAGGCGCGGTAGCTATATAGCACTAGCGGTAAGTGCCGTTTTTTCCGTGGCCGGCCATGGCCTGGTTGCTGCGCAGGCTGATCATCAACTTGATATCGATCCACTCGACGCCCTGGGCCTTGAGCTTGGGCAGCTCACGTTCGAGTACCGCCAGTGTCTGTGGATAAGGGTGGCCGATCATCACCGCCGAACCCTGTTTGTGGGCCAGCTTGATCGCGGTCTGCAGCTGGGTGGTGATGGCCGCTTCGGTGCGTTCGTCGTCGAGGAACACATCCCGCGAGACGCTGGCCAGGCCAATCTTTTGCGCCTCGGCGGCGGCGACGGTTTTAGCGCTGGTGCGGCTGTCGACGAAGAACTTGTGGCGTCGTTGCAGCTCACCCATCAACCAGGCCATGGCCTCCGGCTGGGCGGTCATGCGGCTGCCCATGTGGTTGTTGATGCCGGCGGTGTAGGGCACGGCCTTGAAGGCCGCGTCCAGGCGTTTGCCCAGCTCTTCGATGGGCAGGTCGGGGTGCCAGGCGAACGGGCCGGTGGCCGGGTCCATGGGCATGTGCAGGATGACGATCTTGCCGGCCTTGTGGGCTTCGCGGGCGAATTCGGCGGCGTGGGGTGTGTCGGGCATGATCGCCGTGGTCACCGGGCCGGGCAGGGCGAGCACACGACGATCCCGGGGCAGGTTTTGCCCGAGGTCGTCGATGATCAGGGTCAGGTAGGCTTTGTGTTCAGCGGGGGCTGCACTGGCGGGGTTGCCTTGGGCGACACCCGCCAGACAGCACAGCAAAGCGATGATCAGTCCACGGCGCATATCAACGGCTGCGCGTAATGCTCAGGCCCTTGAGCAGGCTCAGCGCCTGGGCCAACTGATAATCGTCGTCCTGCGGCATCGGCTTGGCTTTCGAGCCGCTGCCGGTCGGCTGGTCGGCGCCGCCGTTGCCATTGCCCAGGTGGCCTTGCAGGTCCGCTTCCTTGTAGAACTCGCTGTCGGCTTCGTTGGTGATCTTGGCCTTGCGCACTTCGATGTCCGGCACGATGCCCTGGGCCTGGATCGAGCGGCCGTTCGGCGTGTAGTACAGCGCCGTGGTGATCTTCAAGGCACGCTCGTTGTTCAGCGGCAGCACGGTTTGCACCGAGCCTTTGCCGAAGCTGGTGGTGCCCATCAGCACGCCGCGTTTCTGGTCTTGCAGGGCGCCGGCGACGATTTCCGAAGCCGAGGCGCTGCCGCCGTTGATCAGCACAACCATCGGCACGCCTTCGCTGAGGTCGTTGCCGGTGGCCGAGAAGCGCAGCTCGGAGTTGGCGATACGGCCCTTGGTGTAGACGATCAGGCCCTTGGTGATGAAGTGGTCGACCACCTCCACAGCGGCCTGCAACACGCCGCCCGGGTTGTTACGCAGGTCGAGCACGATGCCGCTGAGTTTCTTGCCGTTGTCTTTGCGCAGCTTGGCGAGGGCCTTGGCCACTTCGTCGCCGGTCTTGACCTGGAACTGGGTGATACGGATGTAGCCGTAGCCCGACTCCAGCAGCTGGCTCTTCACGCTCTTGACCGTGATGGTAGCGCGGGTCAGGGTCACGTCGAACGGCGTGCCGCCGTCGCGCACCAGGGTCAGGGTGATTTTCTGGCCGATCTTGCCGCGCATCTTGTCGACGGCTTCGGTCATGGTCTGGCCGCGGGTCGGCTGGCCGTTGATCTTGACGATAAAGTCACCGGCCTGGATGCCGGCCTTGGACGCAGGGGTGTCATCGATCGGCGAAACGACCTTGATGTTGCCGTCGTCGGCGCCGACTTCAATGCCCAGGCCACCGAATTCACCGCTGGTGCTCTCCTGTAGCTCGGCGAAATCTTCCGGGCCCAGGTAGGCGGAGTGCGGGTCAAGGTTGCTGAGCATGCCCTTGATGGCATTTTCCAGCAGGGTCTTGTCGTCCACAGGTTCGACATAAGCGGCCTTGATCCGGTCCATGACCTCGGCAAAGGTGCGCAACTCGTCCAGCGGCAGCGGGGCCTTGGTGGTCGCGGCCGTGGCCGACTGGGCGGTCTGGTCGGCGAATGCCAAAGGCGCGCCGATCACCAGAGCGATCGTCAGGGCCAGCGATGTGAGGCGGGACAAATGCAGCATGTCGAACGAACTCCTAATGTAGATGCGACCCTTATCCTTGGGTACGGCACCATTGTGCCGGGTCGCTCGGGCGGCCCTGCTGACGAATAGCGAAGTACAGCGCCGGGGTGTCCTGGCCACCACTGTTACCGACAGTGGAGATGGATTCACCGGCTTTTACAACATCACCTGCCGCTTTAAGCAAAGTTTGATTGTGGCCGTAAAGGCTCAAATAGCCATTACCGTGGTCAAGAATCACCAGCAAACCTGCACCACGCAGCCAATCGGCGAATACCACACGGCCGCCGTGGATAGCGTGGACCTGGGTGCCGGCACCGGCACTGATCATCACACCGTCCCACTTGGCGCGGGTGTCATCGCCACGGGTTTCACCAAAGCGTGCCAGTAATCGACCATCAACTGGCCATGGAAGTTTGCCCCGAGCTGAAGCAAAAGGTCCGCCGAAGGATTCGCCGGCGCTGGAAACCAGCGGGCCAGGCGCTGCACGCGCCGGTTTACGCGGGGCCGGGGCGTCGGTAGTGGCGCTGGCGACTGCCTCGGCGGCTTCACGCTCGCGCTTTTTTTCGGCTTCCTGCTGGGCCAGCAGCGCTTTTTGCCGCGCCTGCTCTGCCTCACGGGCCTGGCGCGCCAGGGTTTCCTCGATGGTTTTCAGGACTTTGCCCAGGTCGGCCTGGTCTTGCTCGCGGGCCTGGAGCTTGGCGTCACGGGCCTTCACGTCGTCATTCAGCTTGGCCAGCGCCTGCTGGCGCTCCTTGCGGACCTTGTCCAGCTCGTCGCGCTGGCTGTCGAGGGCGGTTTTCTGGTCGAGCAGCTGCGACTGCTGGTTGGCGATTTCCTGCTCGACGTTGGCCAACTGGCGCAGGGTCTCGTTGAAGCTTTTCAGTTGCTCCAGGCGGGCCTTGCTCAGGTAGTCGTAATAGGTAAGGGTGCGGGCGAATTTTTCCGGGTTCTGCTGGTTGAGCAGCAGCTTGAGGTATTCCTGGCGGCCGTTCTGGTAAGCGGCGCGGGCCTGGATCGCGATCAGGCGTTGCTGTTCAACGCGGGCGCTCTGGAGTTTTTTTTTCTCAGCGTCGAGTCGCTCCAGTTCCGACTCGCTCTTCTTTAGTTCTTTTTGCAGCTCCTGGACCTGCTTCTCCAGCTTGCCCATCTCGGTTTCCGTGCCGCGCAGGTCTTTCTGCACGCCGGACTTCTCTTCCTGGAGCTTGCCGAGCAGCTTCTTCAGCTCGGTAATGTCCTGACGCGTAGCGTCCAACTGTTGTTGGGTTTGTGCGCGCTCATCGGCAAACGCCGGTTGGAGCAGGCAGACAAGAGCAAGGGTAATCAAGGCGCGAAGCATAGAGGCGGGCGACACCAGGGAAAGGGACGGCCTAGTATGCCCGCCAAGCGCTGCAAAAAAAACGCCCAATTCGGCTTGGCAGGCAAGTTAGGTGCCCAGTGGCCGCATTCTGCAAGCAATTGTGGGCAAGTCCCATAGCCCTTTGAAGGCGACGAGCGGTAGAGAGCGTCGTGTCGTGCTTCTGCAGTTGTTTTGTGTGCTTCGCGAAATGCCTTGAAATGCTCCACCCTGAAGGTGCATTTGCGCTCGGAATAGACTCTTCGGCCCTGTTAATCCGACGGTCGGCATAGTCACTAATGCCTTGTATTCACGAGTCAAAAGGCCAGCAAACGTGGCTTGATTATGGGCTTCCCGACCTTCGTAGTCTGGATCGGGCCTTGCGAGCGCGTCCACTTGAGGAAGTGGCCGCCGGCAATGACGTCGAAGCGGCCATCGATATAGTCGCAATGCATTTTGGCATTGCCCATTCGAGCTGTTCGGAAGTGGAAGTTGCCTCGCCTTTGGGGCAAATAGCGATCAGGCGTAGCTGTCTGCAGCACATTGTTGAAAAGCGGCAGGACGCCAGAGAGCGTTATGTCAGGTTCGCCTTGGACGCATTGACGGGGCCTCTGGAAATATGGCGTGTTGCTTATAGCGATTGCTCCGCTCGTTTAGCATTCATTGGGGCTTATGAATCCAGGAGGCAGATGCTGGTGGTGGTCAATATTCAGGCTGGCAATGTGCTGTGGAACTTCATGCAGACAGACGCCAAGGCCTTGAACAAGCATCGTCATGGTGAGTTGCTCTACAAGCGTTACGAGCTTTTGTGACGCCCAAAGAAAGGGCAGCTCTTTCGAACTGCCCTAAGTAGTGCTTGCTTGATATTCATATACACACCCTCAAGCAGGGGTGTGGAGGTCTCACCCTACGCGGATATCCAGCCATCTGCGGGGTTCCTACGCCAGTTATCGCCGCTGGAGGCAACTGGTTTCGCGCTCGAGTCCATTATTGACGGGCTGCCTGTTTTGAGCAACCCCTGAACTGTGTCAGACCAGAATCGAAGTGCCAGTCATCTCTTTCGGCTTCTCCAGCCCCATCAGCATCAACATGGTCGGTGCCACGTCGGCCAGCACGCCGCCATCACGTACTTTAAAGTCACGTTTGCCTACGTAGATGAATGGCACCGGCTCGGTGGTGTGGGCGGTGTGGGCCTGGCCGGTGGATTCGTCGGACATTTGCTCGCAGTTGCCGTGGTCAGCGGTGATCAGCGCTTCGCCGCCCACCTTTTCCAGGGCGTCGACGATGCGGCCGACGCACAGGTCCAGGCATTCCACGGCTTTTACCGCCGCTTCCAGGTTGCCGCTGTGGCCCACCATGTCACCGTTGGCGTAGTTGACCACGATCACGTCGTAGCGCTGGTGTTCGATAGCGTCGACGATCTTGTCCGTGACTTCCGGGGCACTCATCTCCGGCTGCAGGTCGTAGGTGGCGACTTTCGGCGACGGAATCAGGATGCGTTCTTCACCCGGGAACGGTTCTTCACGACCGCCGGAGAAGAAGAAGGTCACGTGGGCGTATTTCTCGGTTTCGGCAATGCGCAGTTGGGTCTTGCCGTTTTTCGCCAGGTAATCCCCCAGCACGTTTTCCAGGCTGCCCGGGGCGAATGCCGACGGGGCCGGGATGTTGGCGGCGTATTGGGTCAGCATCACGAATTCGACTTTCGGCTGGCGGGCGCGCTCGAAGTCCTTGAAGCCGGCATCGACGAATACGTGGCTCAGCTCGCGGGCACGGTCGGCGCGGAAGTTCATGAACACCACGGCGTCGCCATCTTCGACCTTGACCGGTTCGCCGATGGTGGTGGCCTTGACGAATTCGTCACTCTCGCCACGGGCGTAGGCGGCTTCCAGGCCTTCCTGGGCGGTGGCGGCGTTGAATTCGGCCTGGCCGTCGACGATCAGGTTGTAGGCCTGTGCCACGCGGTCCCAGCGGTTGTCGCGGTCCATGGCGAAGTAGCGGCCAACCAGACTGGCGATGCGGCCTTTGCCGAGGGTCTTGAAGGTTTCATCCAGCAGTTCGATGGAGGACTGGGCACTTTTCGGCGGGGTGTCGCGGCCGTCGAGGAACGCGTGCAGGTAGATCTTCTCGGCGCCGCGCTTGAAGGCCAGTTCGGCCATGGCGATCAGGTGGTCCTGGTGGCTGTGGACGCCGCCGTCCGACAGCAGGCCCATGAAGTGCACGGCCTTGCCGGCCTTGACCGCTTTATCCACTGCCGCGCAGATGTTTGGGTTCTCGAAAAACTCACCGTCGCGGATCGCTTTGGTCACGCGGGTGAAGTCTTGATAGACCACTCGTCCGGCACCGAGATTCATATGGCCGACTTCCGAGTTGCCCATTTGGCCGTCCGGCAGGCCAACATCCATGCCCGAGCCCGAGATCAGGCCGTTCGGAACGGTAGCGCTCAGACGGTCCAGTACTGGCTTGCTGGCCGAGTACACGGCGTTGTCGTGGTGGCTTTCACTGTGTCCGAAGCCATCGAGAATTATCAGGACCAAAGGTTTAGGCGTAGTAGTCATAGATCCTCTCGCGGCGGTAATGAATGAAGGGAATAGAAAAGGGAGTGGCAGTTTAAAGCGAAGTTCCGACCACGTCACCGCTTTACGGGGGTTGGCCGACCATGGCGGCTGTGTATACTTACCGCCATTTTAACGCCCTGGAACCTCCTTGATGGTTGATCACCTGATTGCATTTGCCACTACCCACTATTTGCTCGCTGGTGCGTTCGTCGTACTGCTGGCGCTGCTGATCGCTCACGAATTGAGCCGCGGTGGCCGCAGCCTCAGCACGTCCGAGCTGACCGCGCTGGTCAACAAGGATGAGGCCGTAGTGGTGGACATTCGTCCCGCCAAGGATTTCGCCGCCGGTCACATTGTCGGCGCGCTGAACATTCCCCAGGACAAACTGATTTCGCGCCTGGCCGAGCTGGAAAAGCACAAGGCCAAGACCATTATCCTGGTCGACGCCCAGGGCCAGCACTCCGGCACCCACGCCCGCGAGATGCTGAAAACCGGCTTCAACGCCGCCAAACTGTCGGGTGGTATTTCCAGCTGGCGTGGCGATAACCTGCCGCTGGTGAAGTGATATGAGCCAGGTTGTCGTTTATTCCAGCGATTATTGCCCTTATTGCATGCGGGCCAAGGCCCTGCTTGTGAAAAAGGGCATTGCCTTCGAAGAGATCAAGGTTGATGGCAAGCCCCAGGTGCGCGCCGAGATGACCAAGAAAGCGGGACGCACGTCCGTGCCGCAGATCTGGATCGGTGACAAGCATGTCGGTGGTTGCGATGACCTGTTCGCACTCGAGCGCGCCGGTAAACTGGATGCGCTGCTTCACGTCTGACTCCTAACCCCTAAAAGACCCCAAGATCACGAAGGATCTGCGATGACTGACCAACAGAACACCGAAGCGGCAGCAGAAGAAGCTCAAGGCCCACAATTTTCCCTGCAGCGTATTTACGTGCGTGACTTGTCGTTCGAAGCGCCGAAAAGCCCGGCCATCTTCCGTCAGGAATGGACCCCGAGCGTTGCGCTGGACCTGAACACCCGTCAGAAGGCCCTGGAAGGTGACTTCCACGAGGTCGTGCTGACCCTGTCGGTCACCGTCAAGAACGGCGAAGAAGTGGCCTTCATCGCTGAAGTGCAACAGGCCGGTATCTTCCTGATCCAGGGCCTGGACGAAGCGTCCATGAGCCACACCCTGGGCGCGTTCTGCCCGAACATCCTGTTCCCGTATGCCCGTGAGACCCTGGACAGCCTGGTCACCCGTGGCTCGTTCCCGGCGCTGATGCTGGCCCCGGTGAACTTCGATGCCCTGTATGCGCAAGAGCTGCAGCGCATGCAACAGGAAGGCTCGCCAACGGTTCAGTAAGCTGTTCTGAGCAACGACGCCGATCCAATGTGGGAGCGGGCTTGCTCGCGAATGCGGTACTTCAGTCGATATCTTCGTTGACTGGCACTCCGCTTTCGCGAGCAAGCCCGCTCCCACATTCGTTATGCAGTGTTACTTGAACCCCAGTTGCCGCCAACCTTCGTAAACCGCGACGGCCACGGTGTTGGACAGGTTCAGGCTGCGGCAGCCTTCGCGCATCGGCAGGCGCAGGCGGTGGCCGTCGGGCAGGGCGTCCAGCACGTCTGCCGGCAGGCCGCGGCTTTCCGGGCCGAACAGGAAGGCGTCGCCTTCGGCAAAGCTGGCATCATGGAACGGCCGCGAACCCTTGGTGGTAAACGCGAACAACCGTGGGTGGTTCAGGCTTTCCAGGCAGCTGGCAAGGTCGGCATGGCGTTGCAGGGTGGCGTACTCGTGGTAGTCCAGCCCGGCGCGGCGCAGGCGCTTGTCGTCCATGTCGAAACCCAGGGGCTCGATCAAATGCAGGTGGCAGCCACTGTTGGCGCACAGCCTGATAACGTTGCCGGTATTCGGCGGAATTTCTGGTTGAAAAAGGATGACGTGAAACATGCACGGCTCCGAAGGCAAAGATGCGCTGCATTCTACCCCTGAAGAAGACCCCAGGCCGAAGCTATTGCCACGGGTTTTAGGCTCGTTGGCGATTGTCGGCTTGATGGTAGGCCTGATGATCGGCCGGCTGACCACGCCAGACCCGGTTGAGCTGCAGCAGGTAGAGCCCGCCGCCGATGGCCTGGTGGTGTGGTTCAACAGCGAACCCAAGCTGCACGGCGAGCATATCGACGGCACCGTGGCGCTGCTGTTCGATGCGCTTGGCAAGGCCCAGGGCGGCCAATTGAAGGTCAATGACAAGGATGTGAACTGGCGCGTACGCAAGACCGATGGCGGCTTGCTGCTGAACCTGGTGGCGGCTCGGCCGTTGCGCGGGGAGTGGTCGGGAGAGAAGGCCGATGGACGCTGGCGGGTGGAGATCCATCTCCAGGAGCAATAAAAGAGGGAATCCCCGGCCTGCCTGTACCAAGGTTCCCAAAACGGGCTGGGGCTATGGGCGCGTTGCCTCATAAGCCCCGGGTGTAAAGAAGGGAGTTCCCGGCCTGCCTGTACCAGGGCTCCCAAAACGGGGTGAAGCCAAAGGCTTCGGTGTTAAAGAGGGAATCCCCGGCCTGCCTGTACCGAGGTTCCCGAAACGGGTGTGGGGCGCGACGCAATCCGCATCAAGCACCCCGGGTGTTAAAGAGGGGATTCTCGGCCTGCCTGTACCAAGGTCCCCGAAACTGGGTAGTGACAGGGTTATTGCAGGGCGCGTGCCAGAATTGCGAAGTGGCGCCAAAAAATTTCTTCAGAAAGCGCAAAGCCCCGGAATACGGGGCTTTGGCTTTTTTGGGTTTTAATATTTTCTTAACAAGGCATGGGTTTCAGGCGTTGGATAAGTGCGCGATGCCGGTTCGTGGTGCATTGAAGCGGTGCACAGTGCTGAAACCTTGTGGAGATCCAAATGTGGGAGCGGGCTTGCTCGCGAAGGCGGCGCGTCAGTCGATACGTATGTTGACTGAACCATCGCCTTCGCGAGCGAGCCCGCTCCCACACTGGATCTTCGGTGTACTTGAGGGATCAATCAGCCTTCATCGCCCTCATCATCATCCCCACCGTCAACCTTCATCCCCAGCTCCTTGATCTTGCGTGTCAGCGTATTGCGGCCCCAGCCCAGCAGCACGGCGGCGTCGCGACGACGTCCAGCGGTATGCTTGAGGGCGGTTTCGATCATGATCCGCTCGAAAGCCGGCACAGCGCTGTCCAGCAGGTTCGACTGGCCACGTGCCAGGGCCTGGTCGGCCCACTGGCGCAGCGCCTGCTCCCAGTTGGTCACCGGTGCCGAATCCTGCGGCAGGCTCAGCAGCTCAGGCGGCAGGTCGCTGATATGCACTTCGCGCCCCGAAGCCATCACCGTGATCCAGCGGCAGGTGTTCTCCAGCTGACGCACGTTGCCCGGCCATGGCAGGTTCTTCAGGTATTCCTCGGTCTCGCTTTTCAGCAGCTTCGGCTCGACGGCCAGCTCCTGGGCGGCGCGGCTGAGGAAGTGACGGGCCAGGGTCGGGATGTCCTCGCGACGGTCCGACATCCGTGGGATGTGGATGCGGATCACGTTCAGGCGGTGGAACAAGTCTTCACGGAATTTCCCGGCGTGCACCAGGGTTTCCAGGTTCTGGTGCGTCGCCGCGATGATACGTACGTCGACCTTGACCGGGGTGTGCCCGCCTACCCGATAAAACTCGCCGTCGGCCAGGACCCGCAGCAAGCGCGTCTGGGTGTCGGCCGGCATGTCGCCGATTTCATCGAGGAACAGCGTGCCGCCGTCGGCCTGTTCAAAACGGCCACGGCGCAGGTTGGCCGCACCGGTGAACGCGCCTTTTTCATGGCCGAACAGTTCCGACTCCATCAAGTCTTTCGGGATCGCCGCCATGTTCAGCGCAATGAACGGCGACGCCGCCCGTGGGCTGTGACGGTGCAGGGCGTGGGCCACCAGCTCTTTACCGGTACCCGACTCGCCATTGATCAGCACGGTGATGTTGGAGTGGCTCAAGCGCCCGATGGCGCGAAACACTTCCTGCATCGCCGGCGCTTCGCCGATGATTTCCGGGGTACGGGTCAGGGCCGGCGGGGCTTCCTGGTTCTGCTGTTCCTGGGCGTGCTGGTTGGCGCGTTTTACCAGCGCCACCGCTTCGTCCACGTCGAACGGTTTTGGCAGGTATTCAAAGGCGCCGCCCTGATAGGACGCGACAGCGCTGTCCAGGTCCGAGTGCGCGGTCATGATGATCACCGGCAGGCGCGGGTGCTGCTCGCGAATCCGCGCCAGCAAGTCCAGGCCACTGGCGCCGGGCATGCGGATGTCGGAGATGATCACATCGGGCTGCTGGCGAGCCAGGCGGCTCATCACCCCGTCGGCGCTGTCGAAGCTCTGGGTGGTCATGCCTTCCTGTTGCAAGGCTTTCTCCAGGACCCAGCGGATAGAACGGTCGTCATCGACGATCCAGACAGTTTCACTACGGCTCATGTCGATGGGGCTCCTTGTTCCAGTGGCAGAAAGATCGAGAAGGTGGTGTGACCGGGATGGCTCTCACATTCGATCAAACCCTGGTGCTGGCTGATGATGTTCTGGGTAATGGCCAGGCCGAGCCCGGTACCGTCCGGGCGGCCGCTGACCATTGGGAAAAAGATGGTTTCCTGCAGTTCTGCAGGGATGCCGGGGCCGTTGTCGATGATCTCGACCTTGGTCACCAGGCGATGGCGCACGTGGCCAATGGTGAACTGGCGCAGGGCACGGGTGCGCAGGCTGATGCGGCCCAGGCGCAGCTCGTTCTGGCTGCTGATGGCCTGCATGGCGTTGCGCACGATATTGAGCACCGCCTGGATCATCTGCTCGCGGTCGATCAATACGTCGGGAATGCTCGGGTCGTAGTCGCGCACCAAGGTGATGCAGCCCTGGCTTTCGGCCTCTACCAACTGGCAAACCCGCTCCAGCACTTCGTGCACGTTGGTCATTGCCAGCGACGGCAGCTTGTTGGAGCCGAGCATGCGGTCTACCAGGTTACGCAGGCGGTCGGCTTCCTCGATGATGACGTTGGTGTAGTCCTTGAGGTTTTCGTCCGGCAGCTCGCGGGCCAGCAGCTGTGCGGCACCGCGAATCCCGCCCAGGGGGTTCTTGATCTCATGGGCCAGGCCGCGCACCAGCATCTTGCTGGTTTCCTGCTTGGACAGCTGCGCCTCTTCCTTGGTGATGCGCAGCAGGCGATCGCGGGGATGCACCTCCAGCAGCAACAAGGTGGCGCCGTGGCTGAGGATCGGTGTTACCGCGTAGTCGACGGTGAGGGTCTGGCCGGTGAGGGCGGTGAGCATCGCTTCGCGCTTGGTGAACGGGTGCGCCTGCTCCACGGCCTGGCGCAACGAGCTCAAGGCCTCGGCCGACTCAGTGAACAGCTCACTGATGAATTGCCCATGGCTGCGCTGCCCGCTGATGGCCAGCAGCATCTCCGCCGCCGGGTTCATGTACTCAAGGCGCAGTTCGTCATTGAGCAGAATGGTCGCGGTGGTCAGGTTGTCGAGTAACAGGCGGTGCAGTGCGTCGCTGATGGTCATTAGGACCTCTTTTGGAGCAAGGCGCGGGCTTGAGGCACACGCTGATACAAGGAAAATGCAAAAACCAAACCAAAGCTCCGAAAAGAAGCGTTAAAGCCCTGAAATGGGGGCTTAAGGCGCGAAACTGTGGCGTTCTGCCAGCTTGGACGGGAAGTTTCGAACCAAAATGGGTTGCGTAAGTGGGAAGGGTGCAGCGTATCGCACCAATATAGTGCGGTTTTGAAAAGTCTGTTCAGGAAGCTGGTGGCAGCGACTGATTGGCTGAATGGGTCGGATCTAAATTGTGGGAGCGGGCTTGCTCGCGAAGGCTGCGTGTCAGTCATGCATATATCAACTGACACACCGCCTTCGCGAGCAAGCCCGCTCCCACATTTTTGATGGCGTTCGCAATTTTAGATTTTATAGAGGCACAGCTCGGCGGTGGCGCGGATCATTGCCAGCTGGTGCAGCGCGTCTTTGGCGGGTGCGCGATTGGCCTGGGCCAGCCATTGCGGGCATTGCGGGTTGGTGCGCTCCGGGGTGAAGTCCGCCAGCTGTTGCAGCAGGCGTTTTTGCAGCAGGTCCAGTTTAGGGCGGATCTGGCCGACCAGATCCGGGCGTGGGTCATTCGGCGCCTTGCCTTGCAGCTGCCAGTCGGAAAGGTGGGCGTACTGCACCAGTTTGTTCGCCTCGATCTGGGCCGAGAAAAACTGCTCGGCCTGTGCCGGTGCCAGTTTGTAGCTCGGCGCCTGGGCGACGACGCTGGCGATCACGTCCTGCTCCCGTGGGCGGTCTTCGACGGGCTTGTGGCTGTCCCATTTGCTCAGGGCCACCTGGTCGGCAATCGCCAGGCGTTCGGCAATGCTGTCGAGCAGCGGGGCGAGAGTGGGTGGTGCTGCGAATACATTGGCGCTGATGGCCAGCAAGATGAACCCAGTTTTGAGTTTCAAGGCAGAACCCTCTTCTGTAGGCGCGAGCTTGCTCGCGAAGGTCGTTAACGATAACGCGTAAGTATTGAAGAAATGCGGCGCCTTTGAATTTTTCGCGGGCAAGCCGGCTCCCACAGGGTTTTGCGGGCAAAAAAAAGACCTCCCGAAGGAGGCCTTTTTCATCACGCCACGTTAAGCAGCGCTACCGGATCAGCAGCTGTAGTACAGCTCGTATTCCAGTGGGTGTACGAAGGTGCGGACCTTGATTTCTTCTTCGCTTTTCAGGGCGATGTAGGCATCGATAAAGTCGTCGCTGAACACGCCGCCTTTGGTCAGGAACGCACGGCCCTTGTCCAGCTCTTCCAGGGCTTCTTTCAGGCTGCCGCATACTTGTGGGATCTCTTTGGCCTCTTCAGGCGGCAGGTCGTACAAGTTTTTGTCGGCGGCATCGCCAGGGTGGATCTTGTTCTGGATACCGTCCAGGCCGGCCATTACCAGGGCAGCGAAGGCCAGGTACGGGTTGGCTGCCGGATCCGGGAAACGGGCTTCGATACGGCGAGCGCGAGGGCTGGACACGTAAGGAATACGGATCGAAGCGGAACGGTTGCGAGCCGAGTAGGCGAGCATTACCGGAGCTTCGAAACCTGGGACCAGACGCTTGTAGGAGTTGGTCGATGGGTTGGTGAAGCCGTTCAGGGCCTTACCGTGCTTGATGATACCGCCGATGAAGTACAGGGCAGTGTCGGACAGGCCGGCATAACCTTCGCCAGCGAAGGTGTTCTTGCCTTCTTTGGCGATGGACAGGTGAACGTGCATACCCGAGCCGTTATCGCCGTACAGAGGCTTAGGCATGAAGGTAGCGGTACGGCCGTAGGCATCAGCCACGTTGTGTACGCAGTACTTCAGGGTCTGAACTTCGTCAGCCTTGGCAACCAGGGTGTTGAACTTCACGCCGATTTCGTTCTGGCCGGCAGTCGCCACTTCGTGGTGGTGAACTTCGATGACCAGGCCCATCTCTTCCATGGCGTTGCACATGGAGGTACGGATTTCGTGGTCGTGGTCGAACGGAGGAACCGGGAAGTAGCCGCCTTTGATACCTGGACGGTGGCCTTTGTTGCCGCCTTCCACGTCCTGGTCGGACATCCACGAACCTTGTTCGGAGAAGATCTTGAACATGGAGCCAGAGATGTCGGACTTGAACTTGACCGAATCAAAGATGAAGAATTCTGGTTCTGGACCTACGAATACGGTGTCGCCGATACCGGTCGACTTCAGGTATTCCTCGGCACGCTTGGCGATCGCACGTGGGTCACGGTCGTAGCCCTGCATGGTCGAAGGCTCGATCACGTCGCAGACGATGATCAAGGTTGGGTCTTCGGTGAACGGGTCGAGTACGGCAGTGCTGTCGTCCGGCATCAGGATCATGTCGGAAGCTTCGATGCCTTTCCAGCCGGCAATGGAGGAGCCGTCGAACATTTTACCTTCTTCGAAGAAGGCGTCATCCAGCGCGTCGCGAGCCGGCATGGTCACGTGGTGCTGAGTGCCTTTGGTGTCCGTGAAGCGCAGATCAATCCATTTGACGTCATGATCTTTGATGAGTTGAACCGACTTCGACATAGTGTCCTCCGGGTGGCTTCGGGCTGGGGTAGTGGAGTAGCCCTTAGAATGTGGGTGATGCCGGCGCGAATACTCGACCAAGGCAACCTGCCTCACAAGAGAGCAAATTGCATGCCAGTGCCCCGACATGGGTTTTTTGCCACAAAAACGCCCCTATAAAGGTGCAATCCGCTGAAACGGAAGAAATTGCGCACCGCAATGTAGCGCTTATTTTGGTTTATGACCCGTTTTGGTGCGCGAAAGGTCAGTTGCATATTAACTGGTTAAACCTTGAGCGATTTCCGCTATAATCCGCGCCCCCCTTTTTCGGCTGGGCCTGCGCGCGCTGTTTTCATGAAATTAATCGTTAAAGTCTTCCCCGAGATCACCATCAAGAGCCGACCGGTACGGATGCGTTTCATCCGTCAATTGGCCAAGAACATCCGTGCCGTGCTCCGCGATCTGGACCCGGCTGTGGTGGTGAATGGTGTGTGGGACAATCTCGAGCTGGAAACCCGCCTCACAGACCCCAAGGCCCTGAAGGACATGACCGAGCGCCTGAGCTGCGTGCCAGGCATCGCGCATTTCCTGCAGGTCGACGAGTACCCGCTGGGCGACTTCGACGACATCACCGAAAAGTGCAAGCAGCACTACGGCGATGTGCTGGCAGGCAAGGTGTTTTCAGTGCGTTGCAAACGCGCCGGCAAGCACCCGTTCAGCTCCATGGATGTCGAGAAATACGTGGGCAGCAAGCTGCGTCGCGAGTGCGGCGCTGCCGGAATTTCCCTGAAAGAGCCGCAAATTGAAGTGCGGATGGAAATTCGCGACCAACGGTTGTTTGTGATCCACAGCCAGCACGACAGCATCGGCGGCTACCCGCTGGGTGCCCTGGAACAGACCCTGGTATTGATGTCCGGCGGTTTCGATTCCACTGTCGCGGCCTACCAGATCATGCGCCGCGGGCTGATGAGCCACTTCTGCTTCTTCAACCTGGGCGGGCGTGCACACGAATTGGGCGTGATGGAAGTCGCGCATTACATCTGGAAGAAGTACGGCAGCTCGCAACGGGTGCTGTTTGTCAGCGTACCGTTCGAGGAAGTCCTGGGAGAAATTCTCGGGAAAGTCGATAACAGTCATATGGGCGTAGTATTGAAGCGTATGATGTTACGCGCTGCGTCCCGAATCGCGGATCGGCTGGAAATCGACGCACTGGTCACCGGTGAAGCGATTTCCCAGGTGTCCAGCCAGACCCTGCCGAACCTGTCGTTGATCGACTCTGTGACCGAGAAGCTGGTACTGCGCCCGCTGATCGCCAGTCACAAGCAAGACATCATCGACCTGGCGACCCAGATCGGCACGGCGGATTTCGCCAAGCACATGCCGGAATATTGCGGGGTCATCTCGGTGAACCCCAAGACCCACGCCAAGCGCAACCGCGTGGAGTACGAAGAACAACAGTTCGATATGGCGGTGCTCGAGCGTGCGCTTGAGAACGCCAAGCTGGTGCCGATCGATCGGGTTATCGACGAATTGGGCCAGGATTTGCAGATCGAAGAAGTCAGCGAGGCTCTGGCCGGTCAGATCATCATCGACATCCGTCACCCGGATGCCGCTGAAGACGAGCCGCTGGAAATTGCTGGCATCGACGTACAAACGCTGCCGTTCTATGCATTGAATGCGCGTTTCAAGGAACTGGATGACAGCCGTCAGTACCTGTTGTATTGCGACAAAGGCGTGATGAGTCGCCTGCATGCCCACCATTTGCTCAGTGAGGGGCATGCCAATGTGCGCGTTTATCGACCGAGCTAAGAGCCCGGGGCTGTTTGCCTGTGGCCTGCGTCACCGGCCCCCCGACTCTGCCGTCAAGCTGTAACGGCAAGGCCTGACTCTACTGTTAATCGCTGCCACGACCTGTCAGCACACCGAATCCTCTGATCGAGATACACAAGTGATCGAAAATCTACGCAACATCGCCATCATTGCTCACGTTGACCATGGTAAGACCACCCTGGTAGACAAACTCTTGCGTCAATCCGGCACCCTGGAGCGCAACGAGCTCAACGACGAGCGCGTGATGGACTCCAACGACCAGGAGAAAGAGCGCGGTATTACCATTCTGGCGAAAAACACCGCCATCAACTGGAACGGCTACCACATCAACATCGTGGATACCCCGGGCCACGCCGACTTCGGCGGCGAAGTTGAACGCGTAATGTCGATGGTTGACTCCGTTCTGCTGCTGGTTGACGCTCAAGACGGCCCTATGCCGCAAACCCGTTTCGTGACCAAGAAGGCTTTCGAAGCCGGCCTGCGTCCGATCGTGTGCATCAACAAGGTTGACCGTCCAGGCGCGCGTCCGGACTGGGTTCTGGACCAGATCTTCGACCTGTTCGACAACCTGGGTGCCACCGAAGAACAGCTGGACTTCAAAGTCGTTTACGCCTCGGCCCTGAACGGCATTGCCGGTCTGGAACACACCGACATGGCTGAAGACATGACCCCGCTGTACCAGTCGATCGTCGACAACGTACCGGCTCCGAAAGTTGACCGTGAAGGCCCGTTCCAGATGCAAATCTCGGCACTGGACTACAACAGCTTCCTGGGTGTTATCGGTGTTGGCCGTATCGCTCGTGGTAGCGTCAAGCCGAACACTCCGGTGGTCGCCATCGGCGCCGACGGCAAGAAGCGCAACGGTCGTATCCTGAAGCTGATGGGTCACCACGGCCTGCACCGCATCGACGTTGAAGAAGCGTTTGCCGGTGACATCGTGTGTGTGAGCGGTATGGACTCGCTGTTCATCTCCGACACCCTGTGCCAGCCGGACAACGTCGAGGCGATGAAGCCTCTGACCGTTGACGAGCCAACCGTTTCCATGACCTTCCAGGTAAACGACTCGCCTTTCTGCGGTAAAGAAGGCAAGTTCGTGACTTCCCGTAACATCAAGGAACGTCTGGACAAAGAGCTGCTGTACAACGTTGCTCTGCGCGTTGAAGAAGGCGACTCGGCTGACAAGTTCAAGGTTTCCGGCCGTGGTGAGCTGCACCTCTCGGTACTGATCGAAACCATGCGTCGCGAAGGCTTCGAAATGGGCGTTGGTCGTCCTGAAGTGATCATCCGTCAGGTTGACGGCGTGAAGCAGGAACCGTTTGAAAACGTCACCATCGACACCCCTGAAGAATCCCAGGGCAAGGTCATGGAAGAGATGGGCCTGCGTAAGGGCGACCTGACCAACATGGTGCCGGATGGCAAAGGCCGTGTGCGTCTGGAATACAACATCCCTGCTCGTGGTCTGATCGGTTTCCGTAACCAGTTCCTGACCCTGACCAACGGTGCTGGCATCCTGACCTCGATCTTCGATCGCTACGACACCATGAAGTCCGGCGACATGTCCGGTCGTCAGAACGGTGTTCTGGTATCGGTAGAAACCGGCAAGGCGCTGACCTACTCCCTGGAAACCCTCCAGGCGCGTGGCAAGCTGTTCGTTGAACACGGTCAAGAGATCTACAACGGTCAGATCGTTGGCCTGAACAGCCGTGACAACGACATGGGCGTCAACCCAACCAAAGGCAAGAAGCTCGACAACATGCGTGCTTCGGGTAAAGACGAAACCATCGCTCTGGTTCCACCTGTTCGCTTCACCCTGGAACAGGCTCTGGAATTCATCCAGGACGACGAGCTGTGCGAAGTTACGCCTAAGTCGATCCGCCTGCGTAAGAAGATCCTGGACGAAGGCGAGCGTACCCGCGCTGCCAAGAAAGCCAAGAACTGAGTTAACTCAGGCTGAATGAAAAACGCCCCCGGTCGAAAGGCCGGGGGCGTTTTTTTATGCCTGCAATATCTGTAGTGACTGTGCGGGCCCCTTCGCGAGCAAGCCCGCTCCCACATTCGACCGCGTTTTTTCAGGATGAATGAGGTCAAGTGTGGGAGCGGGCTTGCTCGCGAAAGCGGTAGTTCAAGCAATAAAGAATCTGGATCAGAACTTGTCGAGGGTCTTGAACCTGGTCTCGCGCACCACTTCCTTCGGCTTGTACGCGCAATACCCCGGGCGCGGCCCGATTTTCGGGTGATTGCGGCAAGTATCCGGGCGCTTGTCATAAATAGTGCAGAAGCGGCTCTTACGATCCAGGTACAGGCAATCGTTGTTGCTCATGCGCTGCAGGGTGAAGATCTCGGATTTGGCGTTGAAGCGCTCGACGATGCCTTCCTTCTGCAAGCGCTTGGCGATGTTCTTCGGCGGGTCGCCACGCTCGAACTCATCGACGATGCCGATGCGGATCAGGTCCTTGATCTTCACCTCAACCGGCAGGGTGCAGCAGCTCGACACACAGCCGCCACACATATGGCTTGAGTATTTCTGCCAGGTCTCGAGACGGTCGAGTTCCGCGGCGGCGATCAGTTGAGGCTTCATCAGGTTTCCAAGAGGGGTGTTATCCGGCGCGGGATCATACCGGAACTGGTGGTTTTTTGAACAATATCTTCCAGCTTTCAGCTCGAAGGCTGTGCCGGGCCACAAACGGGCACGGCCCCTGCATCAAATTCCCGCAAAGGTGAATGAGTTAAAAAACTGCCGAACCAGAGCGTCTACCGTCTGTCAGACCGTCTAGGCTCTAGCAACTCCTTCTATCTCGCCCGAGGTCGCATCGATGTCTCAGGAACCGCTTGTACGAGAAGCAGAGGTAGCCGCATTTCGCGATGCCGTCTTGACCAAACTTACCTATGCGGTGGGCAAGGACCCCGACCACGCCTTCGACCACGATTGGTTCGAAGCCATCGCACTGGCCGCCCGCGACCACATGGTCGACCACTGGATGGACCACACGCGGCACATCTACCGCAAGGGACAGAAGCGGGTCTATTACCTCTCGCTGGAATTCCTGATCGGCCGTCTGCTCTACGACAGCCTGAGCAACCTTGGCTTGCTGGACGTGGCCCGTGAGGCCATGAGCGAGTTGGGTGTGGACATGGAGCGCATTCGCCTGCTGGAGCCCGACGCGGCCCTGGGCAACGGTGGCCTTGGCCGCCTGGCGGCCTGCTTCATGGAAAGCATGTCGACCCTGGGCATCGCCGGCCATGGCTATGGCATTCGGTATGAGCACGGGCTGTTTCGCCAGGCGATTGTCGATGGCTGGCAGCAGGAGCAAACCGAACGCTGGCTGGATTTCGGCAACCCCTGGGAGTTCGAGCGCGCCGAAGTGATCTACCCGATCGGCTTTGGCGGTGGTGTGGAAACCGTGCTGGACGCGTCCGGCAAGTCGATCCAGGTCTGGTCGCCGAATGAAACCGTACGCGCGGTGGCGTATGACACCCCGGTCGTCGGCTGGCGCGGCGCCAGCGTCAACACCCTGCGCCTGTGGCGCGCCCGGGCCGTCGAAGACCTGCACCTGGAGCGCTTCAACGCCGGTGACCACCTGGGCGCCGTCGCCGAAGTGGCCCGCGCCGAAAGCATCTCCCGAGTGCTTTACCCGGCCGACAGCACCGAAGCAGGGCAGGAGCTGCGCCTGCGCCAGGAGTACTTCTTCGTCTCCGCCTCGTTGCAGGATCTGCTGCGTCGCCACAAGAACATGCACGGCTCGGTATTGAGCCTGGGCGAGCACGCGGCCATCCAGCTCAACGACACTCACCCCTCGATCGCGGTGGCCGAGTTGATGCGTCAGTTGGTGGACCTGCACGACATCCCGTGGGATGCCGCCTGGGACGTCACCGTCGAAACCCTTTCGTACACCAACCACACCTTGCTCCCCGAGGCGTTGGAAACCTGGCCGGTCGGCCTGATGGAGCGCATGCTGCCGCGGCACATGCAGATCATCTACCTGATCAACGCCCAGCATATCGACTCGCTGCGGGCCAAGGGCATCCATGACTTCGACGTGCTGCGTGCCGTCTCGCTGATCGAAGAAGACAACGGTCGCCGCGTACGCATGGGCAACCTGGCGTTCCTCGGCTCCCACAGTGTCAACGGCGTATCCGGCCTGCACACTCAACTGATGCGCAGCACGGTGTTCTCCGAACTGCACAAGCTCTACCCGGACCGCATCAACAACAAAACCAACGGCATTACCTTCCGCCGCTGGCTGTACCAGGCCAACCCCAAGCTCACGGCGATGCTGGTGGAGGCACTGGGCCCGGACGTGCTGGATAACCCCGAACAGCGCCTGGCAGACCTGGAACCGTTTGCCGAGAAGCAAGCCTTTCGCAAGGCCTTCGCCGAACAGCGGCTGCACAGTAAGCGGGCACTGGCCGACATCATTCACGAGCGCCTGGGGATTTCGGTCAACCCGGCGGCGATGTTCGATGTGCAGGTCAAGCGGATCCACGAGTACAAGCGCCAGCTGCTGAACCTGATGCACACCGTCGCGCTGTACCAGGCGATCCGGGCCGAGCCGGGCACCGACTGGGTGCCGCGGGTGAAGATCTTCGCCGGCAAGGCCGCGGCCAGCTATCACCAGGCCAAGCTGATCATCAAGCTGACCAACGACATCGCCCGTACCGTCAACAACGACCCTACCGTGCGCGGGTTGCTCAAGGTGGTATTCCTGCCCAACTACAACGTCAGCCTGGCGGAAAGCATCATTCCGGCGGCCGACTTGTCGGAGCAGATTTCCACCGCTGGCTTTGAAGCCTCGGGCACCAGCAACATGAAATTCGGCCTCAACGGCGCGCTGACCATCGGCACCATGGACGGCGCCAACGTCGAGATGCACGAGCGCGTGGGTGCCGACCACATGTTCATCTTCGGCCTCAGCGCCCAGCAGGTGGAAGCGCGCAAACACGCGGGCGAGTTCAACGCCGGGCCAGAGATTGCCGCGTCCCATCGCTTGAATGATGTGCTGCAAGCGATTCGTGGCGGGGTGTTCTCACCGGATGATCCGGGCCGTTATGCCGGGTTGGTGGATTCGCTGATCGACTACGACCGCTTCCTGGTCTGTGCCGACTTCGATTCCTACTGGGATGCCCAGGCGCGGGTCGAGGCCCATTGGCACGACTCCAAGGAATGGTGGCGTTCGGCGGTGCTCAATACCGCGCGCATGGGCTGGTTCTCGTCGGACCGGACCATCCGCGAATACGCGACGGAAATCTGGAAAGCGTTGGATTAGACACTGCAATAAAAAATGTGGGAGCGGGCTTGCTCGCGAAAGCGCAGCGTCAGTCGACAAATTTGTGACTGATCCACCGCCTTCGCGAGCAAGCCCGCTCCCACATGGGGTCCGTGTCGATATACTGAGCATCGCCTTTGCCCGCTTCGGGCTGCTTAGGGATATCGACCATGCAATGGATTTTCATGCTGATTGGCCTGGTGCTCGGCTGGACACTCGACGAGTCGTTCAGTGATGCGGGCATTGGTGCGCTGCTCGGTTTGGGCATTGGCCAGGCGATCCGCCTGTCGATGCTCGCCTCGCGTACGGAGGAACAAGGCCGTCAGCTGGAGTCTGCCCGCAACGCCCTGAAAGTGGTCGAGCAACGCCTGGCCTTGCTGGAAAGGCCTGCCGCCGTTGAAACCGCCGGACCTGTGTTTGTCGAAGAGCCGCTGCCGGTAGCGGCGCCGCCTGAACTCGTCTGGGAATTACCCGCCGAACTGGAACCTGCCTACGCAAGTGTGGTGGCCGAACCCAGCCAGCCATTGCCGGCTGATGTGTGGCGGGCCGAACCGAGCGCGAAAATCCCTGAACAGCCTGCCGCGCCTGCGGTGCCTCGCGGCCCCAACTTTATCGAGCGCGCAATCAGCGGTGCCCGCAACTGGCTGTTCGGTGGCAACACCGTGCTGCGGGTCGGCGTGGTGTTGTTGTTCCTCGGCCTGGCCTTCCTGCTGCGCTATGCCACTGAAGGCATGGTGGTGCCAATCGAGTTGCGTTACGCAGGTGTCGCCGGTTGCGCATTGGCACTGCTGGGCCTGGGTTGGTGGCTGCGGCTGCGCAACAGTAATTACGGGTTGATGCTGCAGGGCACCGGCATTGCGGTGTTGTACCTCACGGTGTTCGCCGCGATGCGCCTGCACCCGCTGCTCGACCCCGGCGCGGCACTCGGCTTGCTGGTGGCGGTCACCGTTTTCTCGGCGATCCTGGCGATTACCCAGGACGCCCTCGGCCTGGCCTGCGCCGCTGCACTCGGCGGTTTTGCGGCACCGATCCTCACGTCCACCGGCGCCGGCAACCATGTGGCGCTGTTCAGCTATTTCGCCCTGCTCAACGCAGGCATTCTCGCCATCGCCTGGTTCAAGGCCTGGCGCCTGCTCAATTTGATCGGTTTTGTCGGCACCTTCGGCATCGGCTTCGCCTGGGGCATGCGCTCCTATACACCGGAGCTGCTGTGGAGCACCGAGCCGTTCCTGATTCTATTTTTCCTGATGTACCTGGGCATCGGCCTGTTGTTCGCCCGGCGCAAGTTGCTGGAGATGCGCGACGCGCCGGACGATGACAGCCGTGGCGCGTTGCTGCGCTGGTCGGCGGCCAAGGGCGATTATGTCGACGGCAGCATGCTGTTCGGTCCGCCGCTGGTGGGCTTCGGTTTGCAGTTTGCGCTGGTGCAGCACCTGGAATTTGCCGCTGCGTTCAGCGCGCTGGCCCTGGGCATCATCTATATGGGCCTGGCTCGTTTGCTGAGTGGCGGGCGCGCCTTGCTGCTGGCGGAAACCTGCCTGGCGCTGGGTGTGATCTTCGCCAGCCTGGCGATTCCGTTGGGCCTCGACGCACGCTGGACCGCGGCGGCCTGGGCCGTGGAAGGCGCCGGGATTTTCTGGCTCGGCCTGCGTCAGCAGCGGCCTTTGGCGCGGGCGTTTGGCTTGCTGTTGCAAGTCGGTTCGGCGCTGGCGTTCCTCAGCGAATTGCGCATTGGCGAGACCAGCCTGCTGGACGGTGCACCCTTGGGTGCGTTGTTGCTGGGGGCGGCCTTGCTGTTCAGTTTCGACCAATTGCGCAAGGCGCCGGTGGAGCACGCGGCGCAGTGGGAGCGTCGAGGTTTGCCGGTATTGGCCAGTGTGGGCCTGGGCTTCTTGTACCTGCTCGCACCGTTGCTGCTGTGGACCCAAGGCACGGCCATCAGTTGGGCGCTTGCCGGTCTTGCGACCTTGCTGGTGGGCCTGCGCATCGGCTCGCGTACGTTCCTCTTCACCGCGTTTGCCGTGCAACTGCTGGGTGGTGCGCTGTTCCTGCTGCGCCTGCAAGCGGGTGCTGATTCAGGCGCGGTGTTCAGTGCGGGCTGGAGCGGCTTGCTCACCGCATCGCTGATTGGCCTGGCATTGATCGGCGGCATGCTGCTGGCCGCGCGGGACACCATGGTGCGCAGCGATGTGCGGTTGTTGCGTGGCCTGTCGGTGGTGTTGCTCGCCGGGTTGGTGCTGATCAACCTGGCGGTGCTGTTTGTGCTGCCGTGGGAGACCGCCAGCGGCGTGTGGGCGGCCAGTGGTTTGTTGATCATCTGGCTGAGCCTGTACCTGCAACAGCGCGTCAGTTTTGTCTTCGGGTTGTTGCTGCAAGTGATCGGCGGCGCTTCGTTCCTGATCGCGGTGCCGGACCTGCTCGGGCCGCTGACCAGCGAAGGCTTGCGTCCTTTGGGCCATAGCGGTTTCTGGACGCCAATGGTGCTCGGGCTGGCGGCGCTGGTCGGTGCCTGGCGCTTGCAGCGCAGGCCTCATGCGCCGGTGTTCGAGGCGTTGAGTTTGCAGCGGCTGTCCGACGTGCTGCTGGTGTGGGGTGCGGGTTGGTGGACGCTGGCGTTGGTCAGCGAAGTGCTGCGTTTTGCACCGTCGATGCTGCAAGGCACCTGGCTGTTGGCGGTAGCGGCGGTGAGTGTGGCGATCTGGGCGGTATTGGCCCTGAGGCTGCAATGGGCGTCGCTGGGCTTGCTGTGCACGCTGTTGATGCCGGCGGTGGGCGTGGTGTTGCTGGGCGCGTGGGGCTCGCGTTATCACCCGGCGGCGAACTTCGCCTGGCTGGCATGGGCAGCGGTGTTTGCGGTGCACTTCGTGTCGCTGCGACGCCTGGCTTCGGTCATTCCGGAGAAAGCCCTGGGCGCCGCGCATGTGCTTGGTTGCTGGCTGCTGATCGGCGTGCTGGCGCTGGAGCTGCGCTACGGCCTGTTGCTGCTGTCCGAGGAATACAACGCCTGGCGCTGGCTGGGCTGGGCGATCCTGCCGAGCCTATACCTGGTGCTGGCCGCCGCGCCACGCAGTTGGCCGTGGCCGGTGTCGGCGTACCCGCGCGAGTACCGGTTGTATGCCGCGTTGCCGCTGGCGGTGTTGATGCTCGGCTGGTTCTGGCTGGCGAATATCTTCAGCGACGGCACCGCCGAGCCGCTGCCGTATGTGCCGCTGCTTAACCCGCTGGATATTGGATTGCTATTCGCGCTGTTGGGTGTGTACCTGTGGTCCCGCAGTGCCGCACCGCAACGCGGGCCGCGCGCCGAACTGGTCGCCCAGGCGGTCTCCGGTGTCTCGTTGTTCGCCTTCTTCACTGCGCTGGTGATGCGCACGGCTCATCACTGGGGTGGCGTGCCGTTCCATCTGGATGCGTTGCTGGAGTCGATGCTGGTGCAGGCCGGGCTGTCGATAGTGTGGACCCTGATTGCCCTGAGCCTGATGATCGGCGGCCATCTGCGTCACCGGCGTGAGGTGTGGCTGATCGGTGCGGCATTGATTGCCGTGGTGGTGGCCAAATTGTTCTTCGTCGAATTGAGCAACCGTGGCGGGCTGGCGCGGATCGTATCGTTTATCGGTGTGGGCGGGCTGTTGCTGGTGGTGGGCTATTTCGCCCCGCTGCCCCCCAAGCGCCCCGAGCCGGTGGTTGAAACTGAAGGAGTGGCTTCTTGATGGGCAAGTTGAGTGTGGCGCTGTTGGGGTTGTGCACGACGTTATCGGCCTGGGCCCAGGAGACGCCCGCCGATTTCACCACGCGGGTGCCGCTGACGGTCAGTGGCGAAGGCCCGTGGTACCGCCTGGAACTGCCGCTGGCGGTGCAATTGAGCGCCCGTCAGGCCGACCTGGGTGATGTGCGGGTGTTCAACGCCGCTGGCGAGCCCCAGGCTTACGCACTGGCGCGGCAGTCGGCGCAAAGCACCGAAAGCCGCAGCCTGTCCAACGTGAAGTGGTTCCCGTTGTACGCTGCGGCTGACTCCTCCGAAGCCGTGCCCAGCGTGCGTGTGCAATCCACGTCCACCGGCACGCTGGTGCAAGTGCAGCCGCCGAGCCAACTGGAGGCCGGCGAAGAAGTGCTGCGCGGCTGGCTGCTCGATGCGAGTGCGATCAAGGCCCCGTTGCAGCAACTGATCCTCGACTGGACGAGCGAGCGCGACGGCTTCCAGCGTTTCAGCATCGAAGCCAGCGACGACTTGCAGCACTGGCGCGCCTGGGGCGAAGGGCAGGTGGCGCGGTTGTCGTTTGCCGATGAGCGCGTCGAGCAGCATGAAGTGAGTTTGCCGGGGCAGTCGGCGCGGTATCTGCGTCTGCTGTGGAAAGGCCAGGCGGCACCGGCGCTGACGTCGGCGCAGTTGGAGAGTGTCAGCGCCCACAACCTGCCGTTGCCGCTGGTGTGGTCGCAGCCGTTGTCGGGCAGCCGGCTCAAGGCCGGGGAATACAGCTGGCAGTTACCCAACGCACTGAACGTCGAACGCTTGCGAATCGACTTGAGCCAACCCAACAGCCTGGCGCCGGTCACCTTGTCGGGCCGCCGGGAAAGTAATCAGGCCTGGCAGCCCATGAGCAGCGGTTTGCTCTACCGGTTGACACAAAATGGCCAGGACGTTTTACAGAACGAACTGCAGTTGCCGGGCCAGGCTGTTGCGCAGCTCAAGCTCGACGTGGACGAGCGTGGTGGTGGCCTGGGCGTGGAGGCGCCGACCTTGAGCTTTGCGGTGCGGGCCACGCAGTTGGTGTTCCTGGCGCGGGGCGAGCCACCGTTCACCCTTGTGCTCGGCAATCCGTCGGTGAAAGGCGCGAACTTGCCGCTGTCGACCCTGATTCCGGACTACAGCGCCGAACGCCTCGCGGGGCTTGGGCAGGCCAAGGTGGCGGGCGAGGCGGTGGTTACATCGGCTGCGGTCGCGGCCCCGGTTGATGCCGGGCCGAACTGGAAAAAGCTCGGTCTTTGGGCCGTGCTGCTGCTCGGTGTGGCGGCCCTGGGCGCCATGGCCTACAGTTTGCTGCGCAAGCCACCGGTGGCACGTTAAATAAAGTCCATGAACTCTATTGGGTTTAAATCCTCTGATAGGAGGAAATACGCCCCGACTCGCGTTAAACTGCGCGGGTTTTTAGCCCCCCATTTCCGGAGCCTTCCATGTCCCGCGTTACCCTGAGTCGCTATTTGATCGAGCAGACCCGCAGCAACAACACGCCTGCCGATCTGCGCTTCCTTATCGAAGTGGTGGCGCGTGCTTGCAAGGAAATCAGCCACGCCGTGTCCAAAGGCGCGCTGGGTGGTGTCCTGGGCAGCATGGGCACTGAAAACGTACAAGGCGAAGTGCAGAAGAAGCTTGACGTGATCTCCAACGAAATCCTGCTCGAAGCCAACGAGTGGGGCGGTCACCTGGCCGGCATGGCGTCCGAAGAAATGGACAATGCCTACCAGATCCCGGGCAAATACCCGAAAGGCGCGTACCTGCTGGTATTCGACCCGCTGGACGGTTCGTCGAACATCGACATCAACGCGCCAGTCGGCACCATCTTCTCGGTACTGCGTTGCCCGAACGAATACCTGAGCCAGAACGAAGCCCTGAACGAAAAGGCCTTCCTGCAGCCGGGCACCGAGCAGGTAGCTGCCGGTTACGCGATCTACGGCCCACAGACCATGCTGGTGCTGACCCTGGGCGACGGCGTCAAGGGCTTCACCCTGGACCGCGAAATGGGCAGCTTCGTGCTCACCCATGAAGACATCACCATTCCTGCGTCCACCCAGGAATTTGCAATCAACATGTCCAACCAGCGTCACTGGGAAGAGCCGGTTACCCGCTATGTAGGCGAGTTGATGGCCGGCGAAGAAGGCCCGCTGAAGAAGAACTTCAACATGCGCTGGGTGGCTGCGATGGTTGCCGACGTGCACCGCATCCTGACCCGTGGTGGCCTGTTCATGTACCCACGCGACAGCCGCGAGCCGTCCAAGCCGGGCAAGCTGCGCCTGATGTACGAAGCCAACCCGATGTCGTTCCTGGTTGAACAGGCGGGCGGTGCGTCCACCGACGGCCACCAGCGCATCCTCGACATCCAGCCTGAAGGCCTGCACCAGCGCGTAGCGGTGTTCCTGGGTTCGAAGGAAGAAGTTGAGCGTGTGACCGGCTACCACAAGGCGTAAGTCCTTGCGGTAAGCAAAAGCCCCGAAACGTTTCAGCGTTTTCGGGGCTTTTTTGTTTTCGCTCGTCGGGAACCAGACACCTCTTTTCCCTTCTAAGCTTCTGGCAGACCCCCAAGCTGCTTCGTCTCTCCAGGAGTTTTTCCATGTCGTTACGCCGTCTCGCCCTGTTGTCGTTTTGCGTGCTTCTGGCCGCTTGCAGCAAGGTCACTCAAGAAAATTACGCAAAACTGTCGGCCGGCATGCCAAAGGCCGAGGTGGAGTCGTTGTTGGGCAAGCCGACTGATTGTTCTGGCGCGCTGGGTATGTCCAGTTGCACCTGGGGCGATAAAAACAGCTTTATCAGCGTGCAATATGCCGGTGACAAAGTACTGATTTTTTCCGGGCAAGGCCTGAAGTAAACCGGGGCGAAAGCCTGCGGGAGAAAAACAACATGATGCGTTTCGTTCTATACCTCTGCGCCAGCCTGTTTTTGGCGGGCTGCGCCAGCCATTCTGGCGATGATCTGCAACCCAAGACTGTTGGCAGCGTCAACCTCAAGCGTTACCAGGGCACCTGGTATGAGCTGGCCCGTTTGCCGATGTACTTCCAGCGCAATTGTGCGCAGTCCGAAGCCCGCTACACACTGTTGCCCGATGGCAACATGTCGGTGTTCAACCGCTGCCTGACCCCTGAGTGGAAGTGGCAGGAAGCCAAGGGCACCGCAACGCCGCAGGTCGCCGGCAAGACCGACAAACTGTGGGTCGAATTCAATAACTGGTTCACCTCGCTGTTGCCGGGCGTGGCCAAGGGCGATTACTGGGTGCTGTACGTCAGCGATGACTACAAGACCGCCATTGTCGGCAGCCCGAGCCGGCGCTACATGTGGTTGCTGTCGCGCACGCCGACGGTCAGCGCCGACACCCGCGAAGACCTGCTGAGCAGGGCGCGGCAGCAGGGGTATGACACCACGCGTTTGATCTGGCGTACGTCGGACAAGCAGATGGCGAAGACCTCGCAGTAATACGAAACAGCGCCAATCCAATGTGGGAGCGGGCTTGCTCGCGAAGGCGGTGTGACAGTCACCAGATGTATTGACTGATCCACTGCTTTCGCGAGCAAGCCCGCTCCCACATTTGTTATGTGTCGTCTGTCAGCCCAGCAAATCCCGCAAGACCTGGGTAAACGCCCGGCTGCTGTCTTCTTCGGCGGCGTGATGCCCGTCGCGCACCACCCACTTCCCGTTGACCAGCACGTCGCGCACCTGGCGATCACCACCGGCAAACAACCAGCGATTGAGGATCCCGTCTTCGTTCGCTGTCGCCAGGTACGGATCGTTGCCGTCCAGCACCAGCCAGTCCGCACGCTTGCCAACTTCCAGGCGCCCAATCGGCTGCCCCAACGCTTCGGCACCGCCGTCCAGCGCGGCATCGAACAGCGTACGCCCAACCATCGGCTGATCGCTGCGATACAGCCGGTTGCGCCGCTGGTCCCGCAGCCGCTGCCCATATTCCAGCCAGCGCAATTCTTCCACCACGCTCAGTGATACATGGCTGTCGGAACCAATCCCCATGCGCCCGCCCTGGGCCAGGAAGTCCACCGCCGGGAAAATCCCGTCGCCCAGGTTGGCTTCAGTGGTCAGGCACAACCCGGCAATCGCCCGGCTCCTGGCCATCAACGTCACTTCTTCCGGATTGGCGTGGGTGGCGTGCACCAGGCACCAGCGCTGATCCACTTCAACATGGTCATACAACCATTGCAGCGGGCGCTGGCCGCTCCAGGCCAGGCAGTCGTCGACTTCCTTCTGCTGCTCGGCGATGTGGATATGCACCGGGCACGCCTTGTCGCTGGCGGCCAGCACTTCGCTGATCTGTTGCGGTGTGACGGCGCGCAGCGAGTGGAAACACAGGCCCAGCCGTTGTGCCGGTTGCGCGGCCAGAATCGGTTGCAGGCGTGATTGCAGGCTCAGGTAATTTTCGGTGCTGTTGATAAAGCGGCGCTGGCCTTCATTGGGGGCCTGGCCGCCGAAACCGGAGTGGCTGTAGAGCACCGGCAACAACGTCAGGCCGATACCGCTGCTGGCGGCGGCCTGGCTGATTTGCCGCGACAGCTCCGCAGGGTCGGCATAGGGCTGGCCGCTGACGTCGTGGTGCACGTAGTGAAATTCGGCCACCGAGGTGTAGCCGGCCTTGAGCATTTCGATATACAACTGGTGCGCGATGACCTGCAACTGGTCGGGGCGGATCTTGCCGACCATCCGATACATCAGGTCGCGCCAGGTCCAGAAACTGTCATTCGGGTTGCCGGCCACTTCCGCCAGCCCGGCCATTGCGCGCTGGAAAGCGTGGGAATGCAGGTTCGGCATGCCCGCCAGCACGGGGCCCCTGAGCCGTTCGGCACCGTCTGCACTGGCATTGGGCTCAACCTTGGTCAGCAGGCCATCGGCGCTGACTTCAAGACGTACATCGTTGGCCCATCCATTAGGCAGCAGCGCGCGTTCGGCAAAGAAAGCGGACATGATTCAGGCACCCCGGTCGTGTGTTTATTTGTATATACATATACAGACGTTTGCCTGCTCGGTAAACTCCGGCAAGCTATGCTTCTTTTTCACCTACAAGGATTTCCTGTGTCGACTCCGCCCGCCAAGTCTCCACTGGCTGCCCACATGGACGAAAGTCCGGCGCCCTTGTATGCCCGCGTCAAACAGATGATCAGCCAGCAGATTCTCAACGGCAACTGGCCGCCGCATTATCGCGTGCCTTCGGAGAGCGAACTGGTCAACCAGTTGGGCTTCAGCCGCATGACCATCAACCGCGCCCTGCGCGAGTTGACTGCCGAAGGCCTGCTGGTACGCATGCAAGGTGTGGGCACCTTTGTCGCCGAGCCCAAGAGCCAGTCGGCGCTGTTTGAAGTGCACAACATTGCCGATGAGATCGCCTCCCGCGGTCATCGCCATACGTGCAAGGTCATTACCCTCGGGGAAGAAGCCGCCGGTTCCGAGCGCGCCGTCGCGCTGGAAATGCGCGAAGGCGGGCGGGTGTTCCACTCGTTGATCGTGCACTACGAAAACGACATTCCGGTGCAAATCGAAGACCGTTTCGTCAACGCCCTGGTAGCACCGGAATACCTGCAGCAGGATTTCACCCAGCAAACGCCCTATGCCTACCTCAACCAGGTGGCGCCGCTGACCGAAGGCGAGCACGTGGTCGAGGCGATCCTGGCCGACGCCGACGAATGCAAGCTGCTGCAAATCGAAACCAGCGAGCCGTGCCTGCTGATTCGCCGCCGCACCTGGTCTGGCCGCCAGCCGGTCACGGCCGCACGTTTGATCCACCCCGGTTCCCGTCATAGCCTGGAAGGACGTTTCAGTAAATGAGTTCGATGAAAGTCTGGCGCGCTACCGATTACATTCGCATGCCGTGGAAAAACGGCGGCGGCAGCACTGAAGAGATCACCCGTGACGCGGGGGAGGGCCTGGACGGTTTCGGCTGGCGCCTGTCGATTGCCGATATCGCCGAGTCGGGCGGGTTCTCCACCTTTGCCGGGTACCAGCGCATTATCACCGTGCTGCAAGGCTCGGGCATGGTGCTGACGGTGGATGGCGAGGAACAGCTCGGGTTGTTACCGCTGCAGCCATTCCCGTTCAAGGGTGACAGCCAGGTGTCCTGCCGCTTGATCGGCGGGCCGATCCGCGATTTCAACCTCATCTATTCGCCGCAGCGCTATCAAGCGCGGTTGCAATGGATGGACGGCACGCAGCGTTTCTTCAGTGCCGCGCACACCGTGCTGGTGTTCAGCGTGGCCGATGAAGTGAAGGTGCTCGGTGAGCGGCTGAACCGTCACGACTGCCTGCAACTGGACGGTAACACCGGCCTGCTGGACGTCAGCGTGACTGGCCGTTGCTGCGTTATCGAATTGACTGCCGCCGCCTGAACAGGTGGGGGGTTCTTCCCCCACATTTTGTTTCCCTCTTCCCGCACCAACTTGTTACCGAACGCCCCAGCATGGCGCAAAGCCCTGCCTCGATGACAAGTCTCCCGCACTGTAAAAATCCCCCGTAAGAAAATTCATCATGCTGCGAAGCCTTGTTTTCCAAGGCTTCCACCCTCGTCCCGGAAAAATCTTCAAACCTTGCGCGCAAAGTTGGCCGCTTGATTGCATATGCTTGTATGTACAAGTAAAGATGTGTGCGTAAGAGTCCATGAACATCCTCTTCGCACCCATCAAT
>NZ_JACARZ010000148.1:0-29674 GCF_013386315.1 Pseudomonas sp. P7779
ACCCAAATAACGGATATGCCCCCCAATCAGCGAGCCTTCACAGCCTCAACCCAATCCGGATCCAGCCGCGTCTGGTCAGGCTCAATCCCCAACCCCCGCATCCTCTCCAGGTGCTCATCAACCTCCCGCACCAACTGCGCCTGAGAACTCGAATTGGCGTCCAGTTCGTGCATCTGCATCAACCCAAGGTGATAAAACCGCAGCAACTTGATCGCCACCGGATCATTCGCCTTCACCCCGTCAGTCACCTTGTGCATCACATTAGTCACACTCATCAGGCTGCGCTTGAGCTGCCACCCATACACCGCCGGCGCGAACCAGGCCTGGTTCCAGAACGGCCCCCGCACCAGCCCTACGGTAATCAACACCCCGGCAAACACCCCGCCCACATTAAAGCGAAAATTATCCCCCCCAGGCTCACCAAACAGCATCACCGCCAGGCTGGAAAGCACCATCGCCAACACCACAAACAACCCCGCGACTATCAACGTACTGCGTCGCGTCTGCTGGCGAAAAACAATCGGGTCGCACGGTTTGAGCTCAAACATCCAGGGTCAGTCTCCATGGCACAAGTAGGGTTATAACGCCGGCCAGCATCTTCTCATGCTTCACCCGTCGGAGTGACGGTAATCAGGTTGAACGATGGATTAGCGCAATTTCTCTAACCCCTGTAGGCAACCGACCCCCAAGCGAGGTGAACCATGACCCGTTACCAGCAACAGCCGCCCGGCACACCCAACCCCGACCGCACCCCCGGCGAAGAGGAGCGTGACAACGACGCCCTGCGCCCCAACGACCCGGCCGAACGGCAAGACGAAGAAGAGCAGGTCGAGGAAGACCTGGAAAACCTGCACGACAAGGCCCGCCCGCTGTAGACCCGGCGCGCCAAGGAGGTAGTTATGACTAATCGTACAAGCGGCCCGCATTCATCCGAGCATTCCAGCGGCAAGGACGAATTGGGTTTCGACCCCGATTCCCCGGACGTCGCAGACCCACAGGTCGACCCGGTAGGTCCCGCCATTGCCCCGTTGGACAAGCCAGAAAAAACCGGCAAGAAGCCGGCCTATGATCCCCTCGGTGATCTGAAAAAGTGAAACAAGCCCCGCCGTCGTGCGGGGCTTTTTATTCCTCAACCAAGCCGTTTCGGGGCTGTCCATGTCACCTCGGTGATGCCGAACTTCTCCGCCCAGGGACGAGTGGTCTTTTTCACCCGCTCGTGGCCCGGCCGGCCTATCCGCCCCACGTGGGCAATGTCGGCATCAACGGCCGCCCAATGCCACGCTTCGGCGTTGTTCATGACCTCGGCACGCACCACAAAGGTTTTTGGTTCGCCGTGTAGCAAGTAGTGGATGGTGTAGATCATTGCGGTACTCATGATGCCTCCCTGTCTTGTAGTGAATGGATATAAATCAGTTCAGAAAGGTTCAGAAAGTTTGTGCATCTGAGGACTTGCATTTGACTCAACCCACAATTGGCAAATAACCGCCGTCAGGGTATTAGTGGTGCTTTCGCCACCGACTCCAGGATTGCGTCATGCCAGAGCTGACCCACAGCCGCCTCTACCTGCAACGTCTGGGCTACGACACGCCGCCTCCGCCCACCCTGCAAACCCTGCAGGATCTGCAGTTGCGCCATGTCAGCACCTTTGCGTTTGAAAGCCTGTCGACCCTGCTGCACGCACCGGTGCCGATCGATTTGCCGAGCGTCGAACAAAAAGTCCTGTTCGACGGCCGTGGTGGTTATTGCTACGAGCTGAACCAGCTGTTCCTGGCCTTGTTGCAGGAGTTGGGCTTCGAGGCGCGGGGCATTACCGGCCGTGTGGTGATGGGGGGGCCACCCGATGCACTGACGGCGCGCACCCATCGGCTGAGCCTGGTGACCCTGGACGGCGTGCGTTACATCAGTGATGTCGGCTTTGGTGGCATGGTGCCCACCAGTCCCTTGCAACTGGACACCGATGCCACCCAGGCCACCGCCCATGAACCCTATCGCCTGAGCCTGGACGAGGGCAGCTACACCTTGTGGGCGCAGGTCGCCGGTGAGTGGCGCGGCTTGTATGTGTTCGACCTGCAGGTGCAGTCACACTTCGACTACGAGATCGGTAACTGGTACGTCTCCACCCATCCGGATTCGCCGTTCCTCGGCCAGCTGAAAGTCGCACTGATTGGCCCGGGATTTCGCCGCACGCTGAACAACGGCCAGTACGCGATTCACTACCTGGACCGGGCCAGCGAAAAGCGTGCAATCGAGGACGTCGAAGAGTTGCTGAACCTGTTGCAGGCCAGCTTTGGCATTCGCCTGCCGGCGCATCCGCAGTTGCGGTCAATTCTCGGCCGTTTGCTGGCTCCCGTCCAAGACGCTTGATATAGAGCCTTCGCTGAACCGTTTTACCTCGAAAAAGGTGCAAATTAATTCGAACCTTTCGCCAAAACGAGGGTTCGAAGCGTTTCCTGAATAATTTGCCACCTGCAATGGAGACGTAAAACGATGTCCAAACTATTCGGAAAGATCCTCAAGAATTCCTCGGTCCTGGCCTTGATCGCGGCACCTGGTGTGGTGTTCGCCGCAGCGCCGACCGACCCGATTTCCACCTTCGGGATCCTCGGCAGCTACAACGACTTCAAACTCGAAGGCGGTAGCCAAAGCGACAAGGACCACATGCCTGAAGCCGGCCTGTTCTATAACTTCGGCAACAAGCTGACGGCTGAATCCGGCTTTATCTACCAGGCCGGTATCGAAGCCAAGTACGGCGAGAAGAGCGACAACAAGCTCAAGGAAGGCCAGGCCGACCTTGACCTCGGCTGGCGTGCCGCGCTGGATGCGCGCAACTTCGTCGACGTGCTGGTGGGTGGCGGCTACAGCTGGACCCGCTACGAGCCGGACTCGGGCGACTACGACATGAAACTCACCAACAAATCGCCGTTCGCCAAGGCGGCCCTGGGCTACAACCACCAGTTCGACGACATGACCATGCGTGTTGAACTGGGCGCCCGCCATACCATCGACGGCCGCGCCAAGCTCAAGGTCGACGGCATCGGCAGCGACACCGTGGACCTCAAGGACCGCACCAACCCGTACGCCGAAGTCAGCCTGCTGATGAACCAGAAAGGCGATCTGCCAGTGATGGCGGGCCTGTACTACACCCGCACCGAGTACAAGCTCGATGACGATTCGTACGTGGCCGACAACACCAAGCTCAAGCGTGACGAGTATGGGTTCAAGGTCGGTATAGCCTTCTAAATCTGCCTGACTGATTGTTCCCACGCTCTGCGTGGGAATGCATCCCGTGACGCTCTGCGTCACAACGCGGACGCAGAGCGTCCAAGGCGGCGTTCCCACGCAGAGCGTGGGAACGATCAGCCGCTGAGGCCTGTCCGCCCAAGCCCCCCTTTCTGTCCCCCAATACCCTCAACGCCGCGCCCTGGCTGCCTTAGTGTGGATCACGCTTTCACACAATAAGAGAGAAGGTGGCTATGCGGGCAATCAACCCCCGTCGCATCAGTCTGCTGCTGGCCGTGACCTGCCTGCTGACAGCCTGTGGCGACAAACCGAAACATCCCCCCGAACGCGCCACGGCGGCCAATGCCATGCCCGGCGACGCAGCCCTGGCCCAGGTCTACGACACCAGTTGCAAGCTGTGCCACGCCAACCCGGCCTCCGGTGCGCCGCTGACCGGTGACGGCCCGGCCTGGAGCCCGCGCCTTGCCCAGGGCCCGGACACCCTGCTGGACCACACCATCAACGGCTACAACGGCATGCCGCCGATGGGCCTGTGCGTGCAGTGCTCCGAAGAGCAATTCCTGGGGCTGATCAGTTTTATGTCGGGTCAACACATCCAATAAGCATAACGGGGTAGGCAATGGCGCTTTCACGGCGAGAATTATTGCAGCGCGGCGCGGTAGCCGGCGCGTTCATGGCATTGACCAGTAACCCGGTGCTGGCCCAGCTGGCCCGGGCACCGCGGCTGATTCCCTGGCGCAACTGGTCGGGGGCGCAAACCTGTCTGCCCCTGGCGCGGCTGGCGCCGAAGAACCTTGATGAACTGGTGCAGGTCATCGGCCAGGCACCGGGCAAGGTGCGGCCGGTGGGCTCGGGCCATTCGTTCAGTGCCCTGGTGCCCACCGACGGCACGCTGCTGTCCCTGAGTTACTTCAATGGCCTGCTGGATCACGACCCGCAAACCGTGCAGGCCACCTTCGCCGCCGGCACGCCGATGTCGCGCATGGGCCAGGCCTTGAAAGACGTTGGGCAGGCGCTGCCGAACATGGCGGATATCGACTACCAGACCCTGGCCGGGGCGATCTCCACTTCCACCCACGGCACCGGTGTGGGCTTCACCTCATATTCCGGTTGCGTCACCGGCCTGCAACTGGTGACCGCCCAGGGTGAGGTGCTGGAGTGCGACGCCAAGCGCCACCCCGAGGTGTTCAGTGCCGCCCGGGTGTCCCTCGGCGCCCTCGGCGTGGCCACCCAGGTCCGCCTGCAAAACCGCGCACCGTACCGCCTGCGGGAGCGTCAGTGGATCGCCAAGACTGAAGAACTGCTGGAGGACGTGGCTAAGAACACCCGGGAAAACCAGCACTGGGAAATGCTCGTGGTGACCCATTCCGACTACGCCCTGTCCATTGCCCTGAACGAAACCACCGACCCCGCAACCCCGCCCATCGACCCGGCGGAGGCGGGCGGCAACGAGTTTGTGTCGATCATCGAGAAACTCGACAAATACGGCAGCGATTTCCCCGAGGCCCGGCGTACCTTGCTCAACAGCCTGCGCTTTTTTGCCAGCTTCGATGACCGCGTGGCCGAGTCGTTCCAGGTGTACGCCAACGTGCGCAACGTGCGTTTCAACGAGATGGAATATTCAGTGCCCGCCGAGCACGGGCCGGCTTGCCTGCGGGAAATCCTCAAGCTGATCAACGACAAGGACCTGCGCACCTGGTTTCCCATCGAGTACCGCTACGTCAAGGCCGATGACATTCCGCTGAGCATGTTCGAGGGCCGCGACAGCTGTTCGATTTCCGTGCACCAGCACTACACCATGGACCACCACAACTTCTTCGCCGCCGTAGAACCGATCTTCTGGAAATACGCCGGTCGCCCGCACTGGGGCAAGTTGCACACCCTCAATGCGCGCACTTTGCAGCCGCTGTATCCGCGCTGGGAGGAATTTACCCGAGTGCGCCGCGAGCTGGACCCCAGCGGCAAATTCCTCAATGCACACCTGTCGTCTATTCTGGGAGTGGCCTGATGAACCGCAGACATTTCATGCTCGGCACCGGCGTGTTGCTGGTGGGGGGTGCCATCTTGCTGAGGCCGGGCGACCGGGGCAGCCCTTACACCGAGTATTTCCGCAGCCTCAACCAGGAACTCAAGGCCCATGGGCCGATGCGCCCGGTGATGCTGATCGACCTCGATCGCCTGGACCACAACATCGACGTGGTGATGCAGTCGGTGCAGCGCGGCGGCAAACACCTGCGGCTGGTGGAGAAATCCCTGCCGTCGCCGGGGCTGCTGGCGTACATCGCCAAGCGAGCCGGTACCCAGCGCCTGATGTCGTTTCATCAGCCATTTCTGAATCACGACGCCCAGGTCTTTCCCGATGCGGACATCCTGCTGGGCAAGCCGTTGCCGGTGCGTTCTGCCGAGCTGTTTTACCAAACCCACAAGGGCCCGTTCGACCCGTCCCGGCAGCTGCAATGGCTGCTGGACACGCCCGAGCGCCTGCAACAATACCTGGCGCTGGCCCAGGGATTGGGCACGAAACTACGGGTCAATATCGAGCTGGATGTGGGCCTGCATCGCGGCGGCATCAGCGACAACGCGGTGCTGGGGCAGATGCTGACGATGATCAGCGCGCATCCGCAGCAGCTGGAATTCAGCGGGTTCATGGGCTACGACCCGTTCGTGGGCATGGGCGTGCCGGGGATTCTCGGCTCGCCCCAGGACCTGTTCGACAAAGTCATGCAGCGCTACAACGGCTATGTGGATTACACCCGCCAGCACTTTGCGCCGCTGTGGCGCGACGGGCTGACGTTGAATACGGCAGGCAGCCCGAGCTATCGCATTCACGAGCAGGAGAAGCTCAGCAGCGAGGTGTCGGTGGGCACGGCGTTGCTCAAGCCGACGCACTATGACTTGCCGTCGCTGAGCGAGCATGTGCCGGCGGCCTATATCGCCACGCCCGTGTTGAAAAGCACCGGGCCGGTGGACATTCCGGCGCTGGACGGCAAGTCGCGGTTGTTCTCGTGGTGGGATGTGAATCAGCGCGCCACGTTCTTTATTTATGGGGGCAACTGGATGGCGGAGTTTGAGTCGCCCAGGGGGTTGCAGAGCAATGAACTGTACGGGCGCAGCTCCAATCAGGAGATGGTCAATGGTTCGCCCAAGGTGGGGCTGAACGTGGAAGACCAGGTGTTCCTGCGCCCGACCCAGAGTGAGTTTGTGCTGCTGCAGTTCGGCGATTTGCTGGCAGTACGGGGCGGGAAAATCGTCGATACCTGGCCGGTCTACACCTGACAACGCCGTCCCACTGTAGGAGCGAGCTTGCTCGCGAAAAACCCAAGGACGACGCGTTCATCCAGACGGCCCGCGTTATCGTTGACGTTTTTCGCGAGCAAGCTCGCTCCTACAGTTTTTGCCGGGTTTACAGGGCAAACGGAATCGTCAACTTCGCCCACAACATGTCGCCTTCCGGCCGGTTCTGCACATCAAACTCCTTGGCCCAGCGCACCTCGGCACTCGCATACTTGAGGAAGGTGAAATACACCGCCGGACCGATCGCAAACACCTGGCCCTTGACCCCGTCATCCACATCTTCGCCATAGATGTTCACCACGGTATGCCCGTATTGCTTATCGTCGGTGGTCTGCTTGAGGTAGTAGCCGTTGAGCCCAAGGCTGAGGTTATCCGTCACCTTGTAGCTGGCCGAGTAGTCGAAGTGAAAAATCTGCCCCGAACGGTAATGGGTGTCGGGGTTTTCCTTGTTGAAGCTGTAGGTGGTCTTGATCGACAGCTCAGTGCGCTCGTTGGGCATCCAGGTCGCCGACACCAACGGTTTGTAGGTGTAGAAATTGTTGCTGGTATTGGCCAGGCGCGTGGCGTCGTATTCGCCGGTGGGCAGGGTGATTTCCAGGGCGGTGCCCACTGTCAGGTTCTTGCCCAGGTCCCAGAGGATGATCGGCGCCACGGTGGTGTCGCCCATGCTTTCCCGGGTGTCGGACATGCCGAACAGCGACACCTGTTGCTTCAGGTAGGGCTGGGCGATGTAGCCGCCCAGGCGCCCGCCGAATACCCGCAACGGGCTGAGGTAATCCAGGCGCGGGATGATCGCGTCGGACTTGATCTTCACGTCCGGCACCTTGCCAACCAACGAGCTGATATCGAGCTTCCTGGCTTCGTAATGGTTGTAGTAAATGTTGAAGGCGAACATGTGGTCGGGCAGGTTGTTGACATCCAGCGGCAGGATGTAGAAGCCATCGGTGCCGGGGCCGATGTTGTCGACGCCGCCTTCGGTGGCCAGGGCCGGCAGGCTGATGAGGGTCAACAGGGCGAGTTGCACGGGGTAAAACGCACGGGTCGTGTTCATGTCTGGGCTCATTATTATTATCAGGACGACGCTGCCTATAGAAATAAGCCCTCGGCGCCCGGCGGGGCAGGGTATTGGCGGCCACATAGGGGGACTTTGGCGGACAGCTTTCATCCAGAGTGCAGCAGTTCTTGCAAGAGCCTATGATTGTCAGGATGTTTCCAAAACAAGAACTGAAGCACTCAGTCGGGAATCGAAGATCCATGCAAAGGAAAGCCGTTGATCCGCACTATGACCTGGCCCTGGTCTCGCCATTTCTGTTGCAAACCCTCGGCCAAGTGGTCGCGCAAAAAGGCGCGAGCGCCGAGCACCTGTGCCGCGGCCTGGGATTCACCCTGGCCGACCTGGACGACCCGGCCCAGCGCATTTCCTATCGCCAGGCGGTAGCGATGATCCAGCGTGCACTCAAGGTGTTGCCCGACCAGGGGCTGGGCCTGTGGGTAGGCCATCAGAACGTACTCGGCACCCTGGGCCTGCTCGGCCATGTGATTTCACTGTGCAAGACGTTGCGCGATGCGTTTGCCATCGGGGAACGTCATCAGCACACCTCCGGTGGTATCGCCACCTCGCGCACCCATGAAGGCCCCCAGGAAGTGTTCGTCGATATCGAATGCCTGCTGCCCTACGCCGAGGTGCAGGTGTTTGCCGCCGAGGAGTTCTTCGCCAGCCTGATGGTGTATGGCCGCGCCCTGGTGGGCGAGGGCTTCATGCCGCTGCGGGTCGAATTTATCCACGCCGCGCCCACCTATGTCGCTGACTATCACCAGCTATTGGGTGCGGATGTGCGTTTTGGCTGCCTGCATAACCGCATGGTCCTGGCCAGCCACTGGCTGGATGTGCGGCTGCCCAATCACCATGCCCTGGCCTTGCGCCAGGCCCTGGAGCTATTGGAGCTGGAAAGCGCGCAACTGCATCAGAAAATGGATTTGATCCAGGCGGTGGAGCGCGCGATTTCCCGGGATTTGCAGGGCAGCCAGCTGGAAAAGGTCGCCAGTGACTTGAACATGAGCGGGCGTACCTTGCGCCGGCGCCTGACCGAGCATGGGCTGACGTTCGAGGGCTTGCTGGAACAGGTGCGCAGGGCAAGGACCATGGGGTTGCTGAGCAACCCGGGGTTGTCCATCGAACGGATCACCGAGGAAGTTGGCTACAGCGATGTGCGCAGTTTTCGGCGGGCGTTCAAGCGCTGGACCGGGCTGAGCCCCAGTGCGTTTCGCGGTGAAGGCGCAGGGCCGGGGTGATCGTCAGGATTGGCCCCATTGGCTACCTGATCTTTCCCCGGATTGGCTATTTGTCCAATGCCCCCTCGTCACTACTCTAGACACCAATCCCCACTGTTCTGGAGTATCACCATGCAAGCTCGTACCGACTTCTACACCGCCTCCCCGGATGCCATGAAAGCCATGCTGGCCCTGGAGGCTGCCGTCGGCAAACTGTCCATCGAACTGCCGCTGCTGGAACTGGTGCGCCTGCGTGTGTCGCAGATCAACGGCTGCGCCTTCTGCCTCGACATGCACACTGCCGACGCCCGCAAGGGTGGCGAGACCGAGCGCCGCCTGTACACCGTGTCGGCCTGGCGTGAAACGCCGTTCTTCACCCCCCGTGAACGCGCCGCGCTGGCCTGGGCCGAAAGCCTGACCCTGCTGAGCCAGACCCACGCACCGGATGCAGACTTCACCGAACTGGCCGCCCACTTCAGCCCGCAAGAGCAAGTCGACCTGAGCGTGGCGATCGCCACCATCAACAGCTGGAACCGTCTGGCGGTGGGTTTTCGCAAGATGCCTAAATAACCCGACAAGACGCCGGGATGACTGATCGTTCCCGCGCTCTGCGTGGGAATGCCGCCCCGGACGCTCTGCGTCCAGCGGGCGATGCAAGGCTCAAGTCTTGCGTACGGGTGACGCGGAGCGTCACGGGATGCATTCCCACGCAGAGCGAGGGAACGATCAATGAAGCCGATCTACCACCGGGTTACAGCCAGTCGGCATTCACTTGAAGTAACCCCGTGGCGTGGCGCCGGTCATGGCCTTGAAGAAGGCGATCAGCGCACTGTCACTGGCAAAGCCCAACTCAAAGGCGCAGTACCCGAGACTGCGCCCGGTGGCGAGCAGCTCGATGGCGCGCATCAGGCGCCACTGCTGGCGCCATTGCTGATAGCCCATGCCGGTTTCCCGCAGGAAGATCCGGCCGATGGTTTTGCCGCTGGCGGCCACCTGGCGTTGCAAGGCTTGCAGCTCCGGTGGCAGCGCGTCGAGGTTCTGCAATAACGGCGCCAGGCGTTTGTCCGTGGGCAGGGGCAGCAGCAGCGGTTGCTCGACTGCCTCGCGGATTTCACTCAGGCACAGCGCCAGCAAATGCGCGTATTTGCCCTGTTGCCAATCGGTGTCGAACGCCGCCATTGCCATCGGCTCCAGCACCGCCCGCAGCAGCGCACTCACCTCAATCACCCGCACTTGTGCCGGCAACTGCCCGGCCAATGCCGGGCTGACATACACCGAACGGTAATCCACGGTCTGTTGCATCACTGCCCGGTGCGGCACACCGCCGGGAATCCACGCTGCCCGAGTGGGCGGCAACAGGCACAGCTGGTTGGCCAGGGTAATGCGCGTGCAGCCCTGTTGGGTGAACAGCAATTGCCCGCGCTGATGCTGATGTACACCGGAGTCGTGATCACCCAGCAGGGCGGCGATGCCCACCACGGGCGCGTCGAAGCGGTCGGGATCGAAAGGTGTCTGCGCCGCCAGCCATGCCATGGGATGTCCGATTTCATTGATAAGGTGTCGAAGTCTGGATAATACGCCAGCTGCCCCTGTTTAGACTCCCTGGCCTGTTTACTCGTGAAGAGCGTCTGGATGATGTTGAAAAACTTGCTGGTGCTGGCGGTGGCGCTGCTGATGTTCCCGCAAATCGCACAAACCCTGTATAGCCCTGCGCTGGCGGATATCGGCCAGGCGTTTGCGGTAGGGCCCGAGGCAGCGGGGCAGACCTTGTC
The DNA here is from genome assembly GCF_013386315.1 of Pseudomonas sp. P7779. NCBI lineage: Bacteria > Pseudomonadati > Pseudomonadota > Gammaproteobacteria > Pseudomonadales > Pseudomonadaceae > Pseudomonas > Pseudomonas sp. P7779. Next base: position 10,578 of record NZ_JACARZ010000148.1, read on the forward strand.
GGTGTACTTTCTGGCCTTCGCGTTCGGGGTAGTGGTGTGGGGACGCTTGTGTGACCGCTTCGGCCGGCGCCCGGTGATGCTGGCCGGGTTGGCCCTTTATGGCGCGGCCACAGCGCTGGCCTTGGGCGTGCGTTCGTTCAACGGCCTGTTGCTGGCCCAGGCGGTGGCGGCGTTTGGTGCGGCGGTGGGGTCGGTGGTGACGCAAACCGTGCTGCGCGACCGCTTCAGCGGTGCCGAGCTGGCGCAGGTGTTTTCAGTCGTGGGCATTGCCCTGGCGGCCAGCCCCGCCATTGGCCTGTTCACTGGCGCGGGCCTGGTGCAGCACTTTGGCTATCGCGGGGTGCTCACAGGCTTGTTGCTGCTGGCGCTGACGTTATTGGCCTGGTGCCTGTGGGCCTTGCCGGAAACCCGCCCGGCCTCGCTGCCCACAGCGTCGTTGCGCGGCTCCCTGGGCCTGATGCTCAAGGATGCGGCGCTGTGGCGTTCGGTGGGGCTGGTCGCGGTCTTCAATATCGCGCTGTTCAGCTATTACAGCCTGGGGCCGTTTGTGTTCCAGCGCCTGGGGTTGTCTGCCGAGCAGTTCGGCTACAGCGGCGTCCTGCTGGCGTTGGGCTCGGGGCTTGGGGCCTGGCTCAACAAGGGGTTGCTCAAGCGCGGGGCCGGCAGCGAACAGCTGGTGCTGGCAGCCGGTGGCGTGATGTTAGTGGGCAGCGTGCTGGTGGTGCTGTTACAGGACCGTTGGCTGTTCGTGTTGCCGATGCTGTTGGTGGTCATGGCCTTCGGCATGGCGATTCCCAATGTCCTGGGGGCGGCACTCACGGCTTATCGCGACCGCCTTGGCACCGCCGGCGCCTTGTTCGGTTTGCTGTATTACCTGGTGATCGGGGTGGGGTTGACCCTGGCAGCCTGGGTCCAGCAGTTGGGCTGGACCCTGTTGGTGTGCGCCTTGGCGGCGCTATGCCTGGCGATCCCGCGTACCGTCAGAAATTGACCGTGGCACTCAAGCGCGCCGTCAACGGCGCACCCTGGAACAGGTAGTCATCGCCCATGTATTCGCCGGCATCGCGCCAGTAACGCTTGTCGAACAGGTTGTCGACGCTCAGGCGAAATACCGTTTCATAGCCATCGAGTTTGGTGGTGTAGCGGCTGCCGACGTTGACGATGGCGTAGTCGCCCACTTCCACATCACCGGTGCGATTGGCGTACTTGTTGGCGCTGTATTGCACGCCGCCGAGCAGCGCCAGGCCGTCGACCCAGGGCAGGGCGTAGTCGGCGTACAGACTGGCCCGCAGTTTCGGCACGTTGATCGCCTGATGGCCTTCGTATTCCGGCGTGCCGCTGCCCGTCACCCGTGCACGGATGGCCGCGACGCTGGCGGCGATCTGCAAGCGCTGGGTGGCCCAGCCGTTGGCGGACAATTCCAGGCCGGTGTTTTTCTGCTCGCCCTGTTGCACGTAGGTGTAGTCGCCGGCGTCATCCGGCCTGGCATATTGATAGGCCTGGCGAGTCTGGAAGATCGCGGCGGCAAAGCTGATGCGGCGCCAGTCGTATTTCACCCCGGCTTCGATCTGGCGGGAAACTGTCGGGGCGAGGGTTTCATCTTTATTCAGGGCAAACCACGGCGCGGTACCGCCCAGGGACAGGCCTTTGCTGTAGCTGGTGTAGAGCGACAGGTTTTCAATCGGTTTGTAGATCAGCGCCGCCTGGGGCAGGAACACATACTGCCGGGTGTGGCGCGACTCGTTGCCCTGATCATCGAAAGCCTTTTCGTCCAGGCGCACTTCGCGGCCACCCACGATGGTCTGCCATTGCTCGTTGAAGCTGATGCGGTCGGTGACGAACAGGCCGTATTGGCGGCTGTCGAGGTTGCGATGGCTATCGTTCAGGGGCTTATCGGTGGGCGCGAAGTTTTCCGGGTCCTGATTGATATTGCCGGAGCCAATCATCTCGTTGACCGATTCGCGCTTGTCCACCACTCGCCGAAACGCACTGCTGCCAAACGTCAACTCATGCCCCAGGCCACCGGTATTGAACAACCCGGTCATCGCGGCCTGGATTTCATCATCGCGCCGGGTGTCATCAGGGCTGCGGAAGTCATAGATATCGTAGTTGCCTTCCGGGCTGAAGTAGTTCGGTACCTTGGCCCCGGCACAGCTCGCGGACCCGTAGCAGCCCCACGCAAACGAACTGTAATCATCAATCACCACCTTGCTGCGCGCCGCGCTGACGCTGCCTTTCCACTGGTCACTGAAGCGATATTCAAACTTGCCGTTGAGGTTCAGCGAATCAATCCCTACCTGATTCGCACCGCTCTGATGCCCCAGCAGTTTTTTCGGCGACGCGTCGTGCGGCACCTCGGTCCCGCCCAGCAGCTGATAACCCGGCACCGAGCGCTGTTGCTTGTTCTGATACTCGGCATCCAGCTGCAATACCGCGTCGGGGCTGATGTTCCAGTCGAACGCCAGGGACAGGAAATCCCGGTGGCCATTGGCATGTTCGACATAGGAATGCAGGTCTTCATGGGCCACGTTGGCGCGCAGGCCAAACTGCTGCTCGCTGCCAAACCAGCCGCCCACGTCGGTGGCCAGGTAACCACTGCCGCGATCATCGGTGGACACCGTCACCGAGCGCACATCCTCCGGGCGCTTGGTCACGTAATTGATCACGCCGCTGGGCTCGGAAATCCCGCTTTGCATACCCGACAATCCCTTGAGCAGCTCCACGCGCTGCTTGTTCTCCAGGGCAACGTTCTGCTCGCCGGTGATGGTGCGGCCATTGATCTTGTAACTGCTGGCGGCATTCAGCGAGAAACCGCGCACCACGAAGTTTTCGTAGTAGCCGATGGGCGCATAGCTGTCGCCCACCGAGGCGTCATTGCGCAGCACTTCGCTGAGCAAGCGCGCCTGCTGGTCCTTGATCAACGACTCGTTGAACACCGCGATCGAGGCCGGCGTGTCGAGCAACGGCGCCTCATTGAAAGCGCCCACCGACGCGGTGTCGGTGTTGTAGCCGGATTCATCCTGGCCCTGGACCTTCACCTCCGGCAGCTCGATATCAGCCGCCTGGCTGCTTCCAATACCTGCGCTGAGCAACAGGCCGAGGGCAAAACGTGAAGGGGCAGCGGGGCGAAGACGCAAAACCATGGGGGAAGGCCTGAGAGCGCAGAGCGGAGGGCGCATAAGCTAGGCATAACGGCGGCGTTTTACAAGTTTTCGAGAATGGTTCGCTTTGAGACGACCCGTCTCAGCCCGCAGATCAATCCTGCTGCTGCTCGACAGCGGCCCCTGGCAACTGCGATAGACAAGGCTTCTCTCACCGTTGAAGGAGATCGTCATGAGTATCGCTGGAAAAGTTGCACTGGTGACCGGCGCCGGGCAAGGCATCGGCCGGGCCATCGCCCTGCGCCTGGCGCGGGATGGCGCCGACATAGCGTTGGTGGACATCAACAGCGCGAAGATTGAAGCGGTGGCGGCCGAGGTGGTTGCACTGGGGCGCAAGGCCTCGGTGTATGTCGCCGATGTCTCGAAGCTGGAGCAAGTGGTCGCGGCGGTGGACCATGCCCACCAGACCCTGGGCGGCTTCCACATCATCGTCAACAACGCCGGCATCGCACAGATTGACGCACTGCTGGACGTAACCCCGGAACAGGTCGACCGCACGCTGCGTATCAACGTGCAGGGCACGCTTTGGGGCATCCAGGCCGCAGGCAAGAAATTCAAGGCGCTGAAGCAGAGGGGCAAGATCATCAATGCCTGCTCGATTGCCGGCCATGAAGGCTTTGCGTTGCTGGGGGTGTATTCGGCCACCAAGTTTGCCGTGCGTGCGCTGACCCAGGCCGCCGCGAGGGAGTTGGCCATTGACGGGATTACCGTCAACGCCTACTGCCCGGGTGTGGTGGGCACGGATATGTGGGTCGAGATCGACAAACGCATGGCCGAGATTACCGGCGCCGAGGTAGGGGCGACGTACAAGAAGTATGTGGACGGGATTGCGTTGGGCCGGGCGGAAACGCCGGAGGATGTAGCGGGGCTGGTGTCGTACCTGGCGGGGCCGGATTCGGATTACATGACCGGGCAATCGCCGTTGATTGATGGGGGGATTCTCTACCGCTGACCCGGCGGAATCACTCGGTCAAAAAATGTGGGAGCGGGCTTGCTCGCGAAGGCGGAGTGTCAGTCACCGGAAATGTTGACTGGTACACCGCCTTCGCGAGCAAGCCCGCTCCCACATTTTTGACCGTGTTGGGTCAGTGCTTGCCGGGCATGTCGATACCCAGCTGGTTAACCCGCCGATACAAGGTCGCCCTGGAAATCCCCAACGCCTGCGCCGCCGCCAGCGGCTTCCATCGATGCCGAATCAACGCATCCAGCACCCGTTGCCGCTCCGGGCTCACGCTTTCCTGCTCTTCAACCGCAACCGCTTCATCGGGACATCTACCGATTGAATCACCTCTCACAAATCGCGCAGACATAGGCGGCGCGTGTAAGTACGCTCGCACAAAAAATATATAAGGATCAATTGAAGCTCTTTGGTGGATGTATCATCTCTGATTCTGCGAAAGTTCCGTAGGACACTACTATTGTGCCTGTAGGGGTAATGTTATCTGTTGGTGAGTAAGTTGGCCTGGAAGTTGAATTTTTATGTGATTTATCAATTGCTTTTACTTTGTTTTTTTACGTATACGTCTGATTTATAAGAGTAATTTTCTGTTGTGGTGTGGGTGGGCTTGGTTTTTTTCAAAAAAACTTCACATCTGAAGGGGTTGCATTAAGTGTTGTTTCATTGTTTTATATTTGTGCCTTCTGCTTTATATAAGTTCCAAGATTTATCTGGTACTGGTTCTTCTGAAGGTTCTTCGCCAGTTTATTTTTATCAGTATTGAGGATTTTTTTTGAATGCATGGTGGTGCTTCTTTTGAATTGTACTTCGCGATATTGATTGAATGATTTTGATAGGCTGAAATGCTTCGCCGGTTTTTAAGCTTGAGTTGCTACGTGATCAAATTTCGTTCTGATTGGTTTGCGCGGGAGCCTTGGCTATTGAGGATTTATTGTCGGCTTCCATGGAGGAAATAAAATGGGTGCTCTTAGTGTTTCGAGTAATATGGTTGAAGTGTCATTGATTTTTGGAGGGATGTCGCCGGAGCACGCCGCATCTAGGGAGTCCTTCAGCTATGTATATGATCAGTTGTGTACTGAAAATTGTGGTGTGTGTATAAATCATGTTTATTATGTTGATTCTGATAATTATGTTAGTTTTTATGATTTTGACAGAAGTTGGCACTCTCGTGACTATATGGTCTCAAAGAATGCAGTGGATTATGCGACTTTCGCAAAGCATGTATTAGGTGCCAATGGTTATATCGTTAATCTTTTGCATGGTAATTATGGGGAAGATGGGCATATTCAAGGTTTGGCTAATATTGTTGGTCTTCGTGGTACTTTTGGGCCAGTTTTGCCGTCAAGTTTGGCAATGAGCAAAATTCACATGCAGTGCTACGTATCAGGGTCGCAAAGTACTATAAAAGTACCTGCGACGTTAACGTTAACAGACGCTAAGTCTTGTTCGGCAGTCGCGGAGATAAAAAATCTCTTTGATGGGCTTAAAGTAGTCGTTAAGCCTAACTCATTGGGGGCGTCTTTGTTTACTGAGCGATATACGGTTTCCGATATTGAAATATCTATAATAGAAGATAATCTGCGCGCTATATTCAAATATGACGAAAGAGCTTTGATTCAAGAGTTTGTTGAGGGTCAAGAGTATTCTATAGGATGCATAAGGCTTAATCAAAAAGTCGTTGTCTTACCAGCCATTAGAATTGATACAAAGAGAGGCTTTTTTGGACATGAGGAGAAGCACCGGATTGGTAGCGCTGATGAGGTCCTGATGGAGGAGGATACTGTGGAGATCCTGCATATGAAGCGTGTTTCTCGGGACTTATTTGATGAGTTAGGTTTTTCACATATGTGCCGTTTTGATTACATTTTAACTCCAAGTGGTGATGTGTATTTTTTAGAGGCCAATCCAATCCCTGGGCTGATGCGTAATAGTATTCTTCCAAAAATGTTGAATGGATATGGGCTTTCCTTGGCAGATATGATACTTAACTTTGTCTCTCAGGATGATATGAAGGTTATGAGGCTTTCTAAAGTTGACTACACGATAGATTAAGGAGCAATGGCATGGAACGCATTGGTTTGATTGGAGGTGTAAGTTGGGTTTCTACAATGGAGTGTTATCGTAGGTTCAATCTGATCGCGCAGGAAGCAGGTGGGCACAAATCGGCGGATCTTATGGTGTTTAGTCTAGATTTTAGTAAAATCCTAAAGTGTCAACAAGAAGATGATTTTAAAGGTGAGTTTGAGATTCTGTTAAGTGCGGCGATTAAGTTGGAGTGTGCGGGGGTAACCAAGATATTAATATGTTCCAATACCACTAGTAAGACTTGCGACTTGCTCAAAAATAAGATTTCCATTCCGGTTATAAATGTCATAGATGCAACGATTTCCGCGGTTAAGGCCTCTGGATTCAAAAAAAAAGTAGGATTGCTGGGGACCAAGTATGTGATGGAACGTGGTTTTTATGTCGATAGATTTGGAGTGGAAGATATTGAGGTTTCTTTGCCGGAGGCGCATCTCCGTTATGCTGTCCATGCCGCGATTTATGATGACTTGTGTCTACATAATTTTTCCAAGAAAGCCAAGAGCGCGGTCTATCGAGCGATGGATAATCTGATTGATCAGGGTGTAGAAAGTTTAATATTGGGGTGTACTGAGTTGCCTTTGATTGTCGATGAACGATCAGAATATGGCGGGGTTGATTTGATTGACTCAATTGATGTGCATATTGCGGCGGCTTTAGGTCGCCAGAGAGTTTCAAGAGGCTTAGGGGGCTAGTTAATTGAGCTTCGTTCAAGGGTTAGCATTTCTGTCGATACTATTATGTGTTACTTTGAGAACTCTGTTCTTTCGAAGTGTAGCGAGTAAAGCTCTTCCAAAAACTACTGCTTGGGCGATTGGGTCTGGAACTACCTGTATTTGTTTATTGTTGTTTCCTATTGCTTGGGTAACTGGGCTGGCGAATACGGATATGCTCCTGAATGCGTCGGGAGCGATAGCGGGGCTAACTAAGGGGGGCTTGCTTACGATGCTCCTTGTTGTCCAGCAACAGATAATTGGCCGTAGCGTTTCTGCCACGGCATATATTTTTCCGATTGCAATCGGTGCGATAGTTTTTTTGGAGTATTGGCTTTTTGGTAGTCAGATATCAGGGCAGGGCATACTTTCAGTACTCGTTCTTTTTATAGGGGGGATTTGTTTTGTGATTTTTGGTCATCTGAGTTTTATGCCTCGGATTGATAAATTTAGATTCTATTTTATGATTCTCGCCGTAATAGGATTTGCTGGATGTGACAAGGTTGGAATACCAGCGTCTGGTTGGTACGTATATTTACTATATGTCGGAATTGGCAATTGGGTGTCCGCGCGATTTTTTATATATGAGAAGTCTGGAATGAGATTTGGTTTGTGGGTGATGATCGCGTTGGGATGGACCATTCCTGAGTTAATTTTTAATTTTGCGCTGGCGGGGACTCTACCAGTTAGCTATGGATATTTAGCAATTTCGATGAGAGTTCCATTGCTTATGATCGTCGCCTATTTCTTATATAAAGAAGGGCGTGCAAAATCCCAAATTTTCTTTGGGGCTATCGCTTTTTTAGGAACCGTTCCACTTTTTATTAAATGAGGTGTGTTTATGGTCGCATGCGTTCCTTATTTCTGCCAATGGGAATCCCGACTTTTGGCTGCCGATATAATTTCTGGCGAGAAGACGGTTTCTGAGGATCCGCTTTGGATAAACTCTGGAGCCCGATGCGTGGATGAGTATGCATTGTGGGCTAATCACTTATGTGGCATGGCCTGCCTTAAGATGCTTCTTGCCGCCAAGACGGGTCTCGTTCACTCAACGTTCAGCCTTCTGGAAAAGGCGTTGGCCTACGGAGCCTACGTAGTCGATGGCGAAAGTATCCATGGGATGATTTATGCGCCGGCGATTGAGATGTTAAATAAAGAATTTGGTCTGAAGGCACAGATTGTCACCGGTATCTCTGCGGAGGAGATCAAGCCGATGTTTACTGACGGTCATTTCTTTATTGCGTCTGTGCACCCTTCTATTCGATGGCCTGAGCAAGAGCCGCCAAAGAAAGGAGGTCATCTTGTATTGGTAACAGACGCAACTGATGACTTCCTGAAGTTTCATAACCCATCGGGTCATAACTCACATTCGCAGGAAAACGTCGTCATGAATGCTGAGTCCTTCGGAAGGTACTTTGCGGGTCGAGGAGTCTTAATTAGATAAGAGTAGAAGTGGTTTTTGATAACGCCTGTCTGGGGTAGGCAGCTATAAGCTGCCATTCGATGGGCTTGTCAGTGTTTTCCGGGCATGTCGATACCCAGCTGGTTAACCCGCCGATACAAGGTCGCCCTGGAAATCCCCAACGCCTGCGCCGCCGCCAGCGGCTTCCACCGATGCCGAATCAGTGCGTCCAGCACCAACTGCCGTTCCGGGCTGACGCTTTCCGATGTTTCCACCGCAACCGCGTCACCACGAACTTCCACCGGCAAATCCGCCAGTTGAATTGTCCCGCCGTCGCACACCGCACAGGCGTATGCCAATACATGCCGCAGTTGCCGCACATTCCCCGGCCAGGCATAACCCAGCAGCGACTCCAGCGCCGCTGCCGCGATCCCGACCGCAACACCGCTGTGCCGCGCCTCCTGCTCCAGAAGCCGATTGATCAATGCCAGTTTGTCCATGCGCTCGCGCAATGGCGGCACACAGAACCGCGCACAGCCCAACCGGAAATACAAATCCTCGCGAAAGCTTCCAGCACTCACCAGCGCCGCCAAGTCCCGATGGCTGGCGCAGATCACCTGGATATCGACCGCCCGGGTTTTTGCCCCGCCCAGCGGCGCCACTTCACCTTCGGCCATTACCCGCAGCAGTCGCGTCTGCAACGCCAGCGGCATGTCGCCGATCTCGTCGAGAAACAACGTGCCGCCATCGGCCTGCAACAGCAGCCCGGTCATGCCCTTGCTGGAGGCACCGGTAAATGCTCCGGCCACGTAGCCGAACAGTTCGCTCTCGATCAGGTTTTCCGGGATCGCCGCGCAGTTCACCGCCACAAAGGGGCCGTCGCGACGGGCACTGCGTTCATGCAACTGGCGGGCAAACACTTCCTTGCCGGCGCCGGTTTCGCCCTGGACCAGCACCGGCAGGTTGCGGTCCTTGACCCGCACGGCCAGGCGCAGATGTTCTTCTACTCGCGGGTCTACCTGATGACTCGAAGACACCGTCGTACGTGCAGCCTTACGCCGCGGCGCGCTGACCCGTACCTGCAACGCCCCCGGCTCGCCGAGCCAATGCAACTGCTGCGTCGATTGATCGGTCACGGCGCGCAACGCGTCCAGGTCAAACACTTCGCCGATATGCTCCGGCAATTGCCCGAAGCGCAACCTCAGGGCCTGCCGCGCCTTGCTGTTCAAGGCTTGCAGCCGCCCATCCTGATCCCACGCCAGCAGCATGTCCGGCTGGCTGTCGACGTAACCGGGCGTGCTGTGGGCCTGCAACACCCAATGTTGCCGGGCGCTGTGCATGAAAAACGCGTTCTCGATGGCCCGCGCGCTTTGCGCCACCATCTGCCGCACCAGGTGCTGGCTGCGCCGGTCATCCGGCGATTTCAGGGCGGAGGCGTCCATCACGCCCAGCAGGTTGCCCTGGGGATCAAAGATGGGTGCGGCAGAGCAGGTCAGGCCGATAAACGCCGCACGAAAGTGGTCGCGCTTGTGCACGGTGACCGCGGCCTTGCTGGTCAGCACCGTGGCCACGCCGCAGGTGCCTTCCTCGGCTTCCGACCAGCAGGTGCCCAGGTACAGGCCGGCCTTGCGGCAGTCGTTACGAATGCCGGCGTCCACACGATGGTCGATGGTCTGGCCCTGGGCGTCGGTAAGCATCACGCAGTAATCGGCGTGGCGCACCCGGTTGTGAATCTGCCCGACTTCCTCACTGGCGATGCGCATGAACAGCTCGGCGCGTTCGCGGCATTCCTTGAGCAGGGTGCTGGTGAGGATGCGCGGCCCTTGCAGGGAACCGGGGTCGAGGTGGTGCTGCTCCATGGAGCGGCGCCAGGAATCAAAAATCAGCGACGGCACCGGCGCCTGGGGCAGGCGGTCGGCGTTGCGTACCACGCGGCTGACACAGTCGACATGGTCCTTGGAGTTCACGGCGAGCATGGAAGCCTCCGGTTCTCGATCCTTGTTGTTATGCCCGCCATTAAGCGCCCATGGGCCGGGAGGAACAAGGCCGGCCTGACCAACTGCCCGAGGTGAGACGCAGCGTCTCATCCCGCCTGAGACGCTGCGGGCAGGTTGCAACGGCGCGTCTCATTGAACGGGCCACAGTGGCATGCCCGGGTCTTCCGGCAGCTGCTCTGGATCAAGGCTTTCCCAGGTTTTCCAGCATATTGGCACAGGCCGTGCTGAGTGTCTTGCAGCTGGCCTGATCCAGCCTTTTGTGTGTCGAGACAACCTGGAGAACAACAAGATGTCCACTCACCTGTCCACCGATCAATTGCTCCATGCCTACACCGTGATGCGCACCATCCGTGATTTCGAAGAACGCCTGCACGTGGAATTCGCCACCGGCGAGATTCCCGGTTTCGTGCATTTGTATGCCGGCCAGGAGGCCAGCGCCGCCGGGGTCATGGCCCACCTCAACGATGAAGATTGCATCGCCTCCAACCACCGTGGCCACGGCCATTGCATCGCCAAGGGCGTGGATGTGTTCGGCATGATGGCCGAGATCTACGGCAAGAAGACCGGGGTGTGCGGCGGCAAGGGCGGCTCCATGCACATCGCCGACCAGGAGAAGGGCATGCTCGGCGCCAACGGCATTGTGGGTGCCGGGGCGCCGCTGGCAGCCGGTGCGGCCCTGGCGGCCAAGCTCAAGGGCAGCGCGGGGGTGGCGGTCGCGTTTTTCGGCGACGGCGGCTCCAACGAGGGCGCGGTGTTTGAAGCCATGAACCTGGCCTCGATCATGAACCTGCCGTGCCTGTTCGTGGCCGAGAACAACGGTTATGCCGAAGCCACCGGGTCCGGCTGGTCGGTGGCCTGCAAGGACATTGCCGAGCGCGCCGTGGGTTTTGGCATGCCGGGGGTGATTGTCGACGGCAACGACTTTTTTGCCGTGCACGCCGCCCTCGGCGTCGCGGTAGAGCGTGCCCGCAGCGGTAAAGGGCCGACGCTGGTGGAGGTCAAACTGAGCCGTTTCTACGGCCACTTCGAAGGCGATGCGCAAACCTATCGCGGCCCGGACGAAGTGAAAAACCTGCGGGAAACCGGCGACTGCCTGAGCCTGTTTCGCCAGCGCTGCACCGCCGAAGGCTGGCTCGACGCGGCTCAGTTCGAACGCATCGACACCGAAGTCGCGCAGCTGATCGAAGACGCCGTGCGCCTGGCCAAGTCCGATCCCAAACCCCAGGCCGCCGACCTGCTCAGCGATGTCTACGTCGCCTACCGCTAACCGCCACCCACTACAAAAACAATCCGTGGAGAAGTCATCATGGCTAGAAAAATCAGCTATCAGCAGGCAATCAACGAAGCCCTGGCCCAGGAAATGCGCCGCGACCAGAGCGTGTTCATCATCGGCCAGGACGTGTCCGGCGGCACCGGTTCGCCCGGTGAACAGGACGCCTGGGGTGGCGTGCTCGGCGTCACCAAGGGGCTGTATCCGGAATTCCCCGACCGCGTGCTCGACGCGCCACTTTCCGAGGTCGGTTATGTGGGCATGGCCGTCGGTGCAGCCACCCGTGGCATGCGCCCGGTGTGCGAGTTGATGTTCGTCGACTTTATCGGCTGCTGCCTCGACCAGTTGCTCAACCAGGCGGCGAAGTTTCGCTATATGTTCGGCGGCAAGACCACCACGCCGCTGGTGGTGCGCGCCATGTACGGCGCCGGCCTGCGTGCGGCGGCCCAGCATTCGCAGATGCTCACCTCAATGTGGACGCATATTCCCGGGCTCAAGGTGGTGTGCCCGGCCACGCCCTATGACGCCAAGGGCATGCTGATCCAGGCGATCCGCGACAACGACCCGGTGATTTTTCTCGAACACAAAATGCTCTACAGCCTCCAGGGCGAAGTGCCGGAAGAGCTGTACACCGTGCCGTTCGGCGAAGCCAACTACGTGCGTGAAGGCAACGATGTAACCCTGGTGACCTACGGGCGCATGGTGCACATCGCCCTGGAAGCCGCAGCTAATCTGGCGCGCCAGGGTATCGACTGCGAAGTGTTGGACCTGCGCACCACCAGCCCGCTGGACGAAGACAGCATCCTTGAAAGCGTGGAGAAAACCGGGCGCCTGGTGGTGATCGACGAGTCCAACCCACGTTGCTCGATTGCCACGGACATCAGTGCATTGGTGGCGCAACGGGCGTTCGGCTTCCTGCGCGCGCCGATCGAAATGGTCACCGCGCCTCACACGCCGGTGCCGTTCTCCGATGCCCTGGAGGACCTGTACATCCCCAACGCGGCGAAGATCGAAGCTGCGGTGCTGAAGATCGCCGACAAGAGGAATGCCGCATGATCCATACACTGACCATGCCCAAGTGGGGGCTGTCGATGACCGAGGGCCGGGTTGATGTCTGGCTCAAGCAGCCGGGCGACCCGGTGGAGAAGGGTGAAGAAGTGCTGGATGTCGAGACCGACAAGATTTCCAGCAGTGTCGAGGCACCCTTCAGCGGGGTGCTGCGGCGGGTGTTGGCCCAGAGCGATGAGACATTGCCCGTGGGGGCATTGCTGGCAATCGTGGTGGAAGGCGAGGCCAGCGAGGCCGAGATTGATGGGGTGATCGAGGCGTTCCAGGCGGGGTTCGTTTCCAGTGCCGCCGAGGCTGAAGCCAGCGGGCCATCGGCACAGAAGGTCGAGGTGGGCGGGCGCCTGCTGCGCTATCTGGACCTCGGGGAGGGCGGCACACCGCTGGTGCTGGTGCACGGCTTTGGTGGCGACCTGAATAACTGGCTGTTCAATCACCCGGTGCTCGCGGCTGAGCGGCGGGTGATCGCCCTGGATTTGCCGGGGCATGGCGAGTCGGGCAAGTACCTGCAAACGGGCGAGCTTGAGGAGCTGAGCCAGGCGGTATTGGCACTGCTGGATTATCTGAAGGTTGACCGGGTACACCTCGCCGGGCATTCCATGGGCGGGCTGGTTTCCCTGAACCTCGCGCGGGTGGCACCGCAGCGTGTGGCGTCGTTGACCCTGATCGCCAGCGCTGGGTTGGGTACGCAGATCAACAGTGACTACCTGCAAGGTTTTATCGACGCGAGCAATCGCAATGCACTCAAGCCGCAACTGGTGCAACTGTTCAGCGATCCGGCGCTGGTGACTCGGCAGATGCTGGAAGACATGCTCAAGTTCAAGCGCCTGGAGGGTGTGGAGCAGGCGTTGCGGCAGATCACCGGAGCGTTGTTCAGCGGTGGTCGGCAATTGGTGGATTTGCGCAGTGTGGTGGGGCAGCAGCCGAGCCTGGTGATCTGGGGCAGTGAGGACGCAATCATCCCGGCGAGCCATGCCCAAGGGGTGGACGCTCAGGTGGAGATACTGCCGGGGCAGGGGCATATGGTGCAGTTGGAGGCGGCGGAGCGGGTGAATCAGTTGATGCTGGCGTTTCTTCGGACCTGATCGTTCCCACGCTCCGCGTGGGAACGATCTTCAAATGTGGGAGCGGGCTTGCTCGCGAAGGCGGTGTATCAGTGCCAGATTTATTGACTGACCCACCGCATTCGCGAGCAAGCCCGCTCCCATACAAGCCCGCTCCTACATTTACCTCTGGCGCTTCAGGGTCTCGCTGGGCAACTCCTGAAACAACGCCCGATAGCTGTTGGAAAACCGCCCCAAATGCCAGAACGACCAATTCATCGCCACCTCCGCCACGGTGGTGTCCACTGACGGCGGGTTCAACAACTCCCGCCGTGCACTGTTCAACCGGCGCAACCGCAACCACTGCGCCGGGCTCATCCCGGTATACGTCTTGAACCCGTGCTGCAACTGGCGCAACGGCACCCCGGCAATGCGCGCCAGTTGCAGCAGGTTGACGGTTTCATCCGGCACATCCGCCGCCCATTCGCCAATGCGCGCCATGATGATTCGCTCCTCGGTGCGTCGCTGCAATGAGCCCTTGTCGAGGCACACGCAGGCGTTGTCGAGGATGAACAGGCAGTCGTCCAGTAACTGCTGAGTCAGCGCATCACGACTCGGCGGGTCAAGCGTCGCCGACAGCCGCGTCAGCGTGCCGCTGAGCCAGCGGCTGAACAACGGGTTTTGCAGGGAGTTGAGCGGGGCCATGAACAACCCCTCCAGCTTCGCCACATCCAGACCATGGCGCTGGACAAACTGCGGCCCGAACACCACTGCCACTTCGCGGTAGTTTTCCGGGGTGATCCAGGTGTTGCGGCTTTCGCCATTGAGCACGTACAGCGCGTTGTCGCTGCCATCGAAACAGAACGCCAGGGAACCCGGCGGCGCGTTGAAGTTCTGCTCCACCCGGGTGTTCATCCGCTCTTCGTACACCTCGACACCTTGCAGGTCGAGGTAGCGGATCTGCCCGGCGAAATGCCCTGGGGACATCTGCTGGTACTGCTGCACCCAACCGGGTGTCGCACTGCATTGAGCGGCCACATCACCGGTGGTGAAGGCCTGTACGCGCAAAGCTGTTGCCTGTGTCATGGGTAACCTGGGCGCACTCTATTGGTGCGTTGTGGTTGGCGCAAAGTGGATAGATGCCGTTGGACGGCTGGCCCAAGATAGACCTCAATGCGCCGCGAGGGAAGCCCGCGGCGCAGCATCCAACCCATGACGAGGTCCTTATGAACGCCCCCTTCGATCAGCTGTCCGCCTGGCTGAAAGAACACAAGATTACCGAAGTCGAATGCGTGATCAGTGATTTGACTGGCATCGCACGCGGCAAGATTTCGCCCACCAACAAGTTCCTGCATGAGCGAGGCATGCGCCTGCCGGAAAGTGTGTTGCTGCAAACGGTAACCGGGGACTTTGTCGACGACGATATCTACTACGACCTGCTGGACCCGGCCGACATCGACATGATCTGCCGCCCGGTGTCCAACGCCACCTACGTGGTGCCATGGGCCATCGAGCCCACCGCCATCGTGATCCACGACACCTTCGACAAGCAGGGCAACCCCATCGAACTGTCGCCGCGCAACGTGCTGAAAAAGGTCCTGCAACTCTATACCGACCAGGGCTGGCAGCCGATTGTCGCGCCGGAGATGGAGTTCTACCTGACCCAGCGCTGCGAAGACCCGGACCTGCCGCTGAAGACCCCACTGGGCCGTTCCGGTCGCGCCGAAAGTGGCCGCCAGTCGTTCTCCATCGACGCTGCCAACGAGTTCGACCCGCTGTTCGAAGACGTCTACGACTGGTGCGAAGCCCAGGGCCTGGACCTCGACACGCTGATCCATGAAGACGGCCCGGCGCAGATGGAAATCAACTTCCGCCACGGCGACGCCCTGGACCTGGCCGACCAGATCACCGTGTTCAAACGCACTCTGCGCGAGGCTGCACTCAAGCACAACGTGGCGGCCACCTTCATGGCCAAACCGGTGGCCGACGAGCCCGGCAGCGCCATGCACCTGCACCAGAGCGTGGTGGAGATCGCCACCGGCAAGCAGGTGTTTGTCGATGAGCACGGCAACAAGAGCCAACTGTTCCTCAACCACATCGGCGGCCTGCAGAAGTACATCCCCAAGCTGCTGCCGATGTTTGCGCCTAACGTCAACTCGTTCCGCCGCTTCCTGCCGGACACCTCGGCACCGGTCAACGTCGAGTGGGGCGAAGAAAACCGCACCGTCGGCCTGCGCGTACCGAGCTCCAGCCCCGACGCCATGCGCGTGGAAAACCGCCTGCCGGGTGCCGACGCCAACCCGTACCTGGCCATCGCCGCCAGCCTGCTGTGCGGCTACCTCGGCATGATCGAAAAGGTCGAGCCCAGCGCCCCGGTGGAAGGCCGTGCCTACGAACGCCGCAACCTGAGGCTGCCGATCACCATCGAAGACGCCCTGGCGCGCATGGAAGAGTGCGACACCGTCAAGCAGTACCTGGGGGACAAGTTTGTGCGCGGCTACGTCGCGGTCAAGCGCGCCGAACACGAGAACTTCAAGCGAGTCATCAGCTCCTGGGAACGTGAATTCCTGCTGCTGAGCGTCTGACGACTCGTCCGTAGCTTAGCGAGGCTGCGTCGGGCCCACCGCAATTGTGTCTGATACAACGCTACGCAGCCTCGCCAAGGCTCGACAGCTGCTACGGGCAGAATGGCTGGATGAATACATAAAAATCAATCAAGCAAAGGGGTGTCGATATGCGTCTGGTGAAAAAGCTTCTCCCACTGGCCTTGGCGGCGTTGTTCAGCAGCGCGGGCCACGCCGCGCAGACGGTCAGTGTGTACAACTGGACCGACTACATCGGTGAGACCACCTTGGCCGACTTCCAGGCCAAGACCGGGATCAAGGTGATCTACGACGTGTTCGACTCCAATGAAACCCTGGAGGGCAAGCTGCTTGCCGGCCGTACCGGCTACGACGTGGTGGTGCCGTCCAACCACTTCCTGGCGCGCCAGGTAAAGGCCGGCGCGTTCCTCAAGCTGGACCGTTCGCAGCTACCCAACTTCAAGAACCTCGACCCCAAGCTGCTCAAGCTGCTGGAGAAAAACGACCCGGGCAACGAGCATTCGGTGCCGTACCTGTGGGGCACCAACGGCATCGGCTATAACGTGGACAAGGTCAAGCAGGTGTTGGGCATCGACCATATCGATTCGTGGGCCGTGCTGTTTGAACCGGAGAACATCAAGAAGCTCCACGAGTGCGGCGTCGCGTTCCTCGACTCGGCGGATGAACTGTTCCCGGCGATCCTCAACTACATGGGCAAGGACCCGCGCAGCGAGAATCCCGAAGACTACAAACAGGCCGAGGCCAAGCTGCTGACCCTGCGGCCGTACATCACTTATTTCCATTCCTCCAAGTACATCTCGGACCTGGCCAACGGTGATATCTGCGTCGCCTTCGGTTATTCCGGCGACGTGTTCCAGGCGGCCAACCGCGCCAAGGAAGCCAAGAACGGCGTGAACATCGCCTACTCGATTCCCAAGGAAGGCAGCAACCTGTGGTTCGACCTGCTGGCCATCCCGGCGGACGCCGCCAACCCGAAAGCCGCCCACGCCTTCATCAACTACTTGCTGGACCCTGAAG
Organism: Pseudomonas sp. P7779; assembly: GCF_013386315.1. NCBI lineage: Bacteria > Pseudomonadati > Pseudomonadota > Gammaproteobacteria > Pseudomonadales > Pseudomonadaceae > Pseudomonas > Pseudomonas sp. P7779. The sequence continues at coordinate 27,889 of NZ_JACARZ010000148.1, forward strand.
TGATCGCCAAGGTCAGCGCCAGCGTCGGCTACGCCAACCCGAACCCGGCGGCCAAGGCCTTCATGGCCCCCGAGCTGGTGAACAACCCCGAGATCTACCCGTCCCAGGAAGTGCTCGACAAACTCTACATTTCCACCACCCCGACGCCCGCCGTCATGCGCTTGATGACGCGGTCCTGGAGCAAAGTGAAGACCAACAAATGAACCGTTCCTCCTCCGACCACGCTCGTTCCTATTACCTGGCTTCGGCCAACGCCATGCCCCGGCGCCCAGCGCTGGGGGCTGACCTGACCGCCGATGTGTGTGTGATCGGCGGTGGGTTCACCGGGGTCAACACCGCCATCGAACTGGCCCAGCGCGGGCTGTCGGTGATCCTGCTGGAGGCCCGGCGGATTGGCTGGGGCGCCAGCGGGCGCAATGGCGGGCAGTTGATTCGCGGGATTGGGCATGACGTATCGGGCTTTGCCAGGTACGTGGGGGAGGAGGGCGTGCGTTACCTGCAGCAGGCCGGGATCGATTCGGTGACGCTGGTGGGGGAGCGGATTCGCGAGCACGGGATTGACTGTGATTTGCGCTGGGGGTTTTGCGAGTTGGCGAATACGCCGGCGCAGTTTGCGGCGTTTCAGGGGGAGCTGGAGAGCCTGGCTGCCTTGGGGTATGCGCCTGAAACACGGTTGGTGGCATCGCAGGATATGGCGCAGGTGGTTGGCTCAGGCTTGTATGCCGGTGGCCTGGTGGACATGGGCTCCGGGCATCTGCACCCGTTGAACCTGGTGCTGGGGGAGGCTGGAGTGGCCGAATCCCTTGGGGTGCGGATCTTTGAAGACAGCCCGGTGCTGGAGTTGATCCATGGCGACACGGTGCAGGTGCGTTGCGCGTCCGGCACCGTGCGCGCCGGTAACCTGGTGCTGGCGTGCAATGCGCATCTGGAGGAATTGGAGCCGAAGTTGAGCGGCAAGGTGCTGCCAGCGGGGAGCTACATCATTGCGACCGAGCCGCTGTCGGTTGGGGTGGCTGATCAGTTGATTCCGCAGAACCTGGCGTTGTGTGATCAGAAAGTGGGGTTGGATTATTACCGCCTTTCGGCGGATCGGCGGTTGTTGTTTGGGGGGGCTTGTCATTATTCGGGGCGTGATCCGGTGGATATCGCGGGGTATATGCGGCCGAAGATGCTCAAGGTTTTTCCGCAGTTGGTGGATACGGCGATTGAGTTTCAGTGGGGGGGGAAGATTGGGATTACGGCTAACCGGTTTCCGCAGGTGGGGCGGTTGAAGCAGCACCCGAATGTGTTCTATGCCCAGGGGTATTCGGGGCATGGCCTTAACGTGACGCATTGGTGTGCGCGGTTATTGGCGGAAGGAATTCATGCGGGGCAGAGTAAAGGGTTGGATATTTTCAGCCAGGTGCCGCATATGACGTTTCCCGGGGGGAAGGTGTTGCGTTCGCCGCTGTTGGCGTTGGGGATGTTGTGGTATCGGGTTCGGGAGATGGTGGGGTGATTGATTGGGTACATATCCGTTTCTTCGGTAACGGCCACCTATGGTTTCGCTCTTACAGCGAGTCACTTTGCAAAAGCGGCAAAGTAACCAAAGCGCTCTGCCCCGCCTGTCGGCGCCTCGCCTAGGCTCGGCGTTCCCTCACTCCGGCATTACTCCGCGGGCCGCCGCGACGGGCCATCCATGGCCCGGCGCGGCTAAACCGGCGTCCTGCCGGTTTACCCGCTGCGCAATACCTGCGTTCGGCCTCGGGCTTATTGGGGCAGTCAGATCAAAATCAAAAGCACAGCG
>NZ_JACARZ010000149.1:0-2817 GCF_013386315.1 Pseudomonas sp. P7779
GCCGAGGGTGACAAACGACACGCTGCCAGGCAGCGCCGGGCAACTGAAGAGCAGGCTGCAATAGCCGCACTTTTCCCAGAGCACGTGGTGTTCGTCGGGTGCTTTGTGGTGATCGGTCGCAGGCTTGGCGTCGCCATGGCAGCTCGGCGCGTCCATGGACATTTCCATCGACATGCCGGCGTGATGATCCATCGGCATCGCTTGGGAAATCAGCGGACCGATAAAGATCATCAGCATGGCGAACAGGCTGATCCAGCTGCCGCGCATAAGGCCTACAGGCTTACGGCGGTGCGGGGACAACCTGGCGCGTGGGGCGCCCATCGAGGTTTATCTATTGGGCGTGCATGTGTTCGTGGCCGGCCATGGGCGGCTGCTTCTGCACTGACACTTCCACCTTCACTGGCCCGGCCTTTTCAAAGTTCAGGGTCAGCGGGAAATGCTGGCCGTCGCGCAAAACGCTGCGGTCCTTCAGGTCCAGCAGCATCACGTGGTAGGCCATGGGCGCGAACGTCAGGTCTCCTTTGGCCGGCACCGCGACGCTGGTCACCTGCTGCATCTTCATCAGATCGCCCTGCATCACATGCTCATGCAGTTCGGCCTTGGCGGCCACGGGCGTGTCGACGCTGAGCAAGCGATCCGCATGCTCGCCCTGGTTATGAATCACGAAATACGCCGCGACGGTCGGCGCATTGGGCGGCAGTTCCTGGGACCAGGGTTCGCTGACCACCAGTTCGCCGACCTTGAAGTCTTCGGCATTGGCAGCAGCACACACCGGCAGCAACAACGCAGCCAGAAGCAGGGAAGATTTGAGCATGGCAGTTCTCCAGAACGGTTCTAAACGCAGTTCACTTGCGAAGAAATCAGACCGTTGGAGAGGCGCGGGGGTTAAGGCTCGGCCATTGCTGGCGCGGGGTGGGGGATTGCAATGACGGCGGCGGCAGGTCTTGCACCGCGTCGAATCTTGCGAAATACAGTGTTGGTGAATGCCCCGGCAACGCCACTAATGGCGCCGAGCCCGAGCAGCACCAGCAATGCTGCATGGTGGAGTGATCGTCTTGCTGCGGCGCCGGAATCTCCAGCTTGCCCAGGGCAATGGCCGTCAGCTTGTTGGCATTGGAGGAGCAGAAACCGCCCCAAAGCAGTTGCTTGACCGGGTCATCCGCCTGCTGCATCGCACCCGCCAGCGGCATGGCAAACGCATTGAACAGCACTGCAAGGCAGGCTATCCAGGCAATTGCAAAGCGTTGACGGGCCATGGCGGACAATCCGTAGGGTTAAGCGATCAGGTGGGTATTTAGCCTGATCGGGGAGGATAAGTAAAAAGGGGCGGTGTGGTTTGGTGTCGCAGTGCTATCAACCAGCTGTGGCGTGCAGCTTCAGGCCGAGCGCTTTCATGACCTTCATGATAGTCGCGAACTCGGGATTGCCAGTGCTGGAGAGGGCTTTATATAAACTTTCGCGTCCGAGGCCTGCGTCGCGGGCTACTTGAGTCATGCCTTGGGCGCGGGCGATGTTGTTGAGGGCTGAACGAATAAGCAGTCCGTCACCGGCATCCTCCTCGAAGCACGCTTCAAGATACTCGGCCATATCTTCAGGAGTCTTGAGGTGTTCCGCTATGTCGAAGTCTGTAAATTCAGTCATGGCTTACTCCTTTTTTTCAAAGTCTGCTGCAATTTGCTTAGCGCGCTGGATATCGCGTTTCTGCGTTGATTTATCGCCGCCTATCAACAACAGGTAAACCACCTCCTCTCTACGAGTGAAATAAACCCGGTATCCAGGACCGTAGTGGATGCGCATTTCCGAAACGCCATTTCCTACTGTCTCACAGTCTCCGAAGTTGCCTGATTGTGCGTTATTCAACCTTGCCAGTACGCGTGCACGGGCCGGTTTATTGTTTAACGAATCAAGCCACTCCAGGAAATGCTTGGATTTCTTGAAGTGAATCATCTTGGATCGTATTCCTTGGGATACAGAATGACAAGTCACGATGCTCCGCAAAAGCAGTGCATCCCCATCGCAGACTCTGGTGCAAAACTGCGGGAGGGGAGCTTAGGGCGAGGGCTTTTGGCTGAACCAGCCGGCTGGTTCGGAGGGGGGTGTAAGGCGAATCAGTTTTTAAAGCGAGGTTGTCAAAAGGATGTCGATGATTGAGGCGCTTTCCTACGAGGTCATTGCACCTTGCGATACAGGCGACTCGGTCTTCCTGCTGGAACGAGGTGATGCTATCGCAGGCAAGCCAGCTCCCACAGTTTGGATTGTGTTCGATTCGAATGTGGAGGCCCTCCACAGAAATTTCCGACAGTGATTGGCGGTTGTCTCTAGGAAACTCAATCTCTAGTCTCCGAACACCACTGCAAACTCAGTGGTCGGGCGTCGCGGCCCGGATTTCTTCAGACGCAAAAGCGTCATCGTGTCCTTTCAGTTGGCGCTTTTTTATCGTCTACTGTGCGGCGCTATGGTGGCTGTGCGCGGGATACCTTCGGGTATGCCGGTGTTCTGGAGAGCCGGTCCGCGAACCCGCGTTCAGCTACCACCCCCATCGCATCGCGGCGATCAGTGGTAGCTCCTTTGTACTTCTCCGGAGCTTCACAATGATTAAACCTACCCCCAATCCCCCTTTTCGGCTGTTCACCGTAGCCGACGGAATCAGCACCGAAGACCTGTTGGTCAACCTCATTGAAACACTCGCCTCGGCCAACGCGCTGAGTTGCGACTTGGCGTTTAGCCTGGAAGGATCGAAGCGAGAGGAGTTGTTGGGCGTCGCTCAGTTGATCGAGCTGGCGGAGTTACTGGCTGATCGGGTGCACGATGCAGCCG
>NZ_JACARZ010000149.1:2910-4045 GCF_013386315.1 Pseudomonas sp. P7779
GCAAGCCAGCTCCCACCTTTGTTTCGTGTTGCGTCATACAGACTGGAATGCTTCCAGTACCGAGTTGACTGTCGTGAATGCCCTATCCACCTGCGCCAACACCGGCCGCCTCAACACCAACACCGGCACCCTCCGCTCCCGCGCCACTTCCAGCTTCGGCTCGGTAGCCGTACTGCCGCTGTTCTTGCTGATCAGCACATCAATCTGCCGCCGCTCAAACAGCGCCCGTTCATCCTCGATCAAAAACGGCCCACGGGCGCCAATCACTTCGCAGCGCTCATTGCCGGGGTACACATCCAGTACGCGCAGTGTCCAGAACTGCTCGGCGGGGATTTCGTCGAGGTGTTGTAACGGTTCACGGCCCAGCGTGAACAGTGGTCGCTTGAAGGGTTTCAGGGCTTCGATCAGCTCAGCCCAGTCCCTGACTTCGCGCCAATCATCACCCGCCTGTGGCTGCCACGCCGGGCGGCGCAGAGCCCAGCAGGGAATTCCGCATAAACCTGCGGCACGGGCGGCGTTGGCGCTGATCTGTGCGGCATACGGATGGGTCGCGTCCAGCACCAGCTCGATACCTTCATCGCGAATGAACTGCGCCAAACCTTCCGCGCCGCCATAGCCACCGACGCGCACCTGGCACGTAAGGTCGGTGGGAACGCGGCCAACACCCGCCAGGCTGTAGATATGCTCGGGCCCCAGTGTGCGGGCGATGGCCAGGGCTTCCGTCACGCCGCCCAACAACAGGATGCGTTTCATAGTGGCTTGATCACTTCCAGCAGGGTGATCGGCAGCGCCTGGCGCCAGGTATCAAAGTCCCCCAGTGGCTGGGCCTGGGCCACATGAATGCGGGTCAGCTCGCCGCCGTGTTGTTCGCGCCAGGCCATCAGGGTCATTTCACTTTGCAGGGTCACGGCGTTGGCCACCAGCCGGCCGCCCGGACGCAGGTGTTGCCAGCAAGTGTCGAGCACGCCGTCGCGGGTGACGCCGCCGCCGATGAAGATGGCGTCGGGCGCTTCCAGGCCAGCGAGTGCGTGGGGCGCGGTGCCGCGAATCAACTGCAGGCCTGGGACGCCGAGTGCATCACGGTTATGTTCGATCAACAGTTGCCGGCCTTCATCGGCCTCGATGGCCAGGGCGC
>NZ_JACARZ010000150.1:0-28743 GCF_013386315.1 Pseudomonas sp. P7779
AAAATAGATTTCTTATGAAATGTAAAATTGACCCTGCCGGAAACGTCTTCAATCCTCTGCACTGCACAACCATTCCTCAGCTAAGTCTTTGCTTCTTCAAGCGAATCCCGGACAATCGCGCCCCTGTTTCGGTCGTGGCGCTGCCTGTCAGGTTTTTCTGACTCGTCTCGACTGAGTGAATGCGGAGATCCGAACGGATGAATGATCAGGCCAATAGCGTCGACGAACGCTACGCAACGACACCTGCAACCCTCACAAGCTGGAGCCGCCAGGACACCACCTGGATGCTCGGCCTGTTCGGTACGGCCATCGGCGCCGGCACCTTGTTCCTGCCGATCAACGCGGGCCTTGGCGGCTTCTGGCCGCTGGTGATCCTCGCGCTGCTGGCATTCCCGATGACGTTTTTCGCGCACCGTGGCCTGACCCGCTTTGTGCTCTCGGGCCGTGAAGGCTCGGACATCACCGACGTGGTCGAAGAACATTTCGGCCTCAAGGCCGGCGCCGCGATCACCTTGCTGTACTTCTTCGCGATCTTCCCGATCCTGCTGATCTACAGCGTGGCGCTGACCAACACCGTCGGCAGCTTCATGGAGCATCAACTGCACATCGCGCCGCCACCGCGGGCGATCCTGTCGCTGGTGCTGATCCTCGGCCTGCTGGCCGTGGTGCGGTGTGGCGAGCAGGTGATCGTCAAGGCCATGAGCCTGATGGTGTATCCGTTTATCGTCGCCTTGCTGTTCCTCGCCGTGTACCTGGTGCCGCACTGGAACGGCGGCATCCTCAGCACCGCCAGCACCGTGCCGGCCCCGTCGGCGCTGCTGCACACGCTGTGGCTGGCGATTCCGGTGATGGTGTTCTCGTTCAACCATTCGCCGATCATCTCGGCCTTTGCGGTGGACCAGAAGCGCCAGTACGGCGAACACGCCGAGGAACGCAGCTCGCAGATCCTGTCCCGGGCACACATCCTGATGGTGGTGATGGTGCTGTTCTTCGTGTTCAGTTGCGTACTGACCCTGTCGCCGGCGCAACTGGCCGAAGCCAAGGCGCAGAACCTGTCGATCCTGTCCTACCTGGCGAACCACTTCAGCAACCCGACCATCGAGTTCGCCGCGCCGCTGATCGCGTTTGTGGCGATTGCCAAGTCGTTCCTGGGCCATTACATCGGCGCCAGTGAAGGCCTCAAGGGCCTGGTGCTCAAAAGTGGCCGTCGCCCGGCTGCCAAGACCCTGGACCGCATGACGGCTGCCTTCATGCTGGTGGTGTGCTGGATCGTCGCGACCCTCAACCCTAGCATCCTCGGCATGATCGAGACCCTGGGCGGGCCGATCATTGCGTCGATCCTGTTCCTGATGCCGATGTACGCGATCCGCAAGGTACCGGCGATGGCCAAGTACCGTGGCCAGGCGTCCAACGTGTTCGTCACGGCGGTGGGCCTGGTGGCGATTACCGCGCTGATTTATTCGCTGGTGTCCTGACAGCACCCGGTTTCAGTGCAATGATCACGGCCAATTCGCAGACAGCGGATTGGCCGTTTTTTTTGCCAGGGAATTAGGGATTGAACACCAAGCCTGAGAGCGACACCACGCCGAACCGTGCACAAGACTTGCTGGCCGGCCTGTCCATCGCCGGCCTGTTGCTGCCCGAGGCCGTGGCCTATTCCAGCATCGCCGCGTTGCCGCCCCAGGCGGGCGTGATCGCCTTGTTTGCCGGATTGTTGTGCTACGGCCTGTTTGGCACCAGCCGCTTTGCGATTGTCTCTGCCACATCGTCCTCGGCAGCGGTGCTGGCGGCGGCCACGGCAACGCTGGCGGGAGACGACCCGGCACTCAGGCTGAGCCTGGCAATGGGCCTGGTACTGGTGACGGGGGCGTTTTTCCTGTTGGCCGGGATGCTCAAGCTGGGCGGGCTGACCTCGTTTATCGCCAAGCCGGTGTTGCGTGGCTTTGCCTTTGGCCTGGCGCTGACGATCATCCTCAAGCAGTTGGCCAGCGTGGTGGGCGTGCACCTGACCGACAACAACCTGATTCGCTTCCTGCCCCAGCTCCTGGAGCAACTGCCGCGCTGGAACTGGGCCGCCGCTGCCGTCGCGGGCGTCGCGTTGCTGCTGCTCTGGCTATGCGCACGAGTTCGGCGCCTGCCGGGCGGGTTGCTGGTGGTGATCCTCGGGATTGCCGCCGGCCAGTGGCTGGATCTGCAGGCCCATGGCGTGGCGTTGATCGGCGTCATCGACCTGCGTCTGGAACTGGCGCATTTGCCGGTGTTGCCGTTCGCCGACTGGCTGCGCCTGGGAGAGTTGGCGTTTGCCATGGTGATGATTCTTTACGCCGAGTCCTACGGCTCCATCAGCTCCTTCGCCCTCAAGCATGGTGATCGCGTGTCATCCAACCGTGACCTGCTGGCGCTGGGGGCCGCCAACCTGCTGTCCGGGCTGTTCCAGGGCATGCCCACTGGCGCCGGGTATTCGGCGACATCGGCCAATGAGGCGGCGGGAGCCAACTCGCGGCTGGCGGGCGCCGTGGCGGCGCTGGTGGTGTTGGCGATCGTGCTGACGGTGCTGCCGCTGGTGGCATTGACGCCGGAGCCGGTGCTTGCCGCCATCGTCATTTACGCCTTGGGCCGTGGCTTGAGCCTGCAGCCCCTGGGCCGCTATTTCTCCTGGCGGCGCGACCGGTTGCTGGTGATTTGCGCGGTGGCGGCGGTGTTGGTGCTGGGGGTGCTGGATGGGTTATTGGTGGCGGTCGGGATCAGCGTGGTGTTGATGTTGCGCCAGATGTCGTCGGCGGACGTGCGTGAGCTGGGGCGCATTGACGGTGGGCATGATTTTGTCGACTTGCTGCATCACCCGAGCGCCGAACGGATCCCCGGTGTGCTGATCGTGCGGCCCAGTGAAGCGCTGTTCTTCGCGAATGCCGAGCGAGTGTTGGGGGCGGTGTTGAGCCTGATGCGGCACGCTACGTTACCGGTGCACACGGTAGTGCTCAGCCTGGAAGAATCCCCCGACCTGGACGGCACCAGCATCGAGGCGTTGCAGGCGTTTTTCGTACAGGTGCGAGGGGAGGGCAAATGCCTGGTGCTGGCCCGCGTACGGCATGAGGCGCAGGAGGTGTTGCAGACGCTGCCTGAGGCGTGTGCGCCCCAGGTGCTGATCAGCGGGTTGAGTGTCGATGGTGCAGTGCAACTCGCGTTGCAACCCACCGCCTGAATGCAAAAAGCCCCGACTGGTCGGGGCTTTTTATTGACGCGAGCTTACCGGCGGCGGAACAACGGCAACGGTTCATCCGTCGCGGCCTGGTACGTCACCGAGAAATCCTTGAGGCTTTCCAGCGCTTCGTACGGGTCTTTGTCCGCGCGCAAGGCGAAGGCATCGAACCCGCAGCGGCGCAGGTAGAACAACTGGTCGCGCAGCACATCGCCAATCGCCCGCAGCTCGCCCTTGTAACCATAACGGTCACGCAGCAGGCGGGCGTTGGAGTAGTTGCGACCGTCGGTGAAGGCCGGGAAGTTCAGGGCGATGACCTGGAAGTGCTCCACGTCATCACCGATCTCTTCGGCTTCTTCATCGGCGTCCAGCCATACACCCAGGCCGCCGTCGCGGGCCTTGAGGGCGTGAGCGTGCTCGCGCCACAGGGCCAGTGGCACGATCAGGTCGTCGCAGTTGGAGATGCCATCGAAGCTCGCGTCCTTGGGCAGCAGGTGCCAGGTTTCGTCGAGGACTTCGTTGTTCTTAATGATTCGCTGCATAGACGCGCTCCTTGAACAGGTCAATGCCGATGCGCTGGTAAGTGTCGATGAAACGCTCATCTTCGGTGCGCTGTTCAACGTACACGTCGATCAGCTTGCCGATCACGTCAGGCATGGCTTCCTGGGCGAAGGACGGGCCGAGGATCTTGCCCAGGCTCGCATCGCGGCTGGCGCTGCCACCCAGGGACACTTGGTAGAATTCTTCGCCTTTCTTGTCCACGCCCAGGATGCCGATGTGGCCGACGTGGTGGTGACCACAGGCGTTCATGCAACCGGAGATGTTCAGGTCCAGCTCGCCGATGTCGAACAGGTAGTCCAGGTCGTCGAAACGGCGCTGGATCGATTCGGCAATCGGGATCGACTTGGCGTTGGCCAGGGAGCAGAAGTCGCCGCCCGGGCAGCAGATGATGTCGGTCAGCAAGCCGATGTTCGGCGTGGCAAAACCCTGCTCGCGCAGCTCGCCCCACAGGGTGAACAGTTGAGACTGTTCAACATCGGCGAGGATGATGTTCTGCTCGTGGGAGGTGCGCAGTTGGCCGAAGCTGTAGCGCTCGGCCAGGTCGGCGACGCCGTCCAGTTGCTTGTCGGTGATGTCACCCGGTGCAACACCGGTAGGTTTCAGCGACAGGGTCACGGCCACATAGCCCGGCTTTTTGTGGGCCAGGGTGTTGCGGGTGCGCCAGCGGGCGAAACCCGGGTGCTGCGCATCGAGCTCGGCCAACGCGGCGTCCTGATTGCTCAGGGCCTTGTAGTCCGGGTCGACGAAGTGTTTGGCAACGCGGTGCACTTCGGCGTCGGTCAGGGTGGTCTGGCCGCCGCGCAGGTGTTCCATCTCGGCGTCGACTTTCTGGGCGAACACCTCGGGGGTCAGCGCTTTTACCAGGATCTTGATCCGGGCCTTGTACTTGTTGTCACGACGGCCGTAGCGGTTGTAGACCCGCAGGATCGCGTCGAGGTAGCTCAACAGGTCCTGCCACGGCAGGAATTCGTTGATGAAGGCACCCACTACCGGCGTACGACCGAGGCCACCGCCGACGAGCACACGGAAGCCCAACTCTCCCGCCGCGTTGTGCACCGGCTCCAGGCCGATATCGTGCACTTCGATGGCGGCGCGGTCCGAGGTCGAGCCATTGATGGCGATCTTGAACTTGCGCGGCAGGTAGGCGAATTCCGGGTGGAAGGTGGTCCATTGACGGACGATTTCACACCATGGGCGGGGGTCGATCAGCTCGTCAGCGGCAACGCCGGCGAACTGGTCGGTGGTCACGTTGCGCAGGCAGTTACCGCTGGTCTGAATGGCGTGCATCTGCACGGTGGCCAATTCAGCCAGGATGTCCGGCACGTCTTCCAGGGCCGGCCAGTTGAACTGAACGTTCTGGCGAGTACTGATGTGGGCGTAGCCCTTGTCGAAGTCGCGGGCAATCTTGGCCATCATGCGCGTCTGACGGGAAGTCAGTTGGCCATAAGGCACGGCAACCCGCAGCATCGGCGCAAAGCGCTGAACATAAAGGCCATTTTGCAGGCGCAGAGGGCGGAACTCTTCTTCGCTCAGTTCACCTGCCAGATAGCGTCGGGTCTGATCACGGAACTGCTTGACGCGGTCCTCGATGATGCGCTGATCGTATTCGTCGTATACGTACATATAGGTCCTGTTCTCGGCAAATCTGCGCGCACGGCCGCGCACTCCCAACGGAGCCGGCGCACGATACCAGTTTGCGTTTATGCGCAAAAGTGATGTTTGAGTATATGCAAATAACCAAATGGCCTAATGAGAACGGTTATCGCGATACCCACATTTGTCATGCGGGCAATCATGAACTTTACTGTGCTCGTGTCTTTGTGCAATCACCTATAAAACCGACAAGAGGCGATGCTATGAGCAATCCGACCAAAGCCCGCAAAAGTGACAGCAGTGTCGATGCGTGGGCCATTCTGTTCTTGATTATCCTGGTGGTTTCCACTGCCGTGTTCTGGGTCAGCCATCAATAAAAGGGCGTTATCGAGCCTTGTTGTCGACAATCGGCAATTAGCCGAGATTGACCGGCCTGATGCCATTATCATGGGCCGTCATTCCGAAGGGCTCAGGCAACGATGTTGAAGGTTCTCTGCAAGTGCTTGCTGGTGCTGAGCATGCCGTTCTGGGCCATCGCCCAGGCGACGTCGGTGGTGTTTCTCAACCCTGGCAATTCGACCGAGACCTTCTGGGTCAGCTACGCGCAATTCATGCAGGCCGCCGCCAGGGACCTCGGCCTGGATTTGCGTGTGCGCTATTCCGAGCGCAACCCCGAGACCACGCTGGTGCAGGCCCGTGAAGCCCTGCAAGGCGCCGAGCGCCCGGACTACCTGGTGCTGGTCAACGAGCAGTACATCGCCCCACAGATCTTGCGCCTGGCCCAGGGCAGCGGGGTCAAGCTGCTGATCGTCAACAACGCGCTGACCGCGGACCAGACTCAACTGCTGGACGCCGGCAAATACCCTGACTGGATCGGCAGCATGGTCGCCGACGACGAACAGGCGGGCTACTTGATGCTCACCCAGTTGTTGCGCCTGCATGGGCCTGTCGCCCCCGGCCAGACCCTCGACCTGATCGCGTTCTCCGGGGCCAAGACCACTCCCGCCGCGCAACTGCGCGAGCAAGGCTTGCAGCGCGCCCTGACGGATCATCCGCAGGTGCGCCTGCGCCAGTTGGTGTATGGCGAGTGGAGTCGCCAGCGCGCTTTCGACCAGGCCACGCAGTTATTCAAACGCTACCCGCAGACCGCGCTGGTGTGGGCGGCCAACGATGAAATGGCGCTGGGGGCAATGGATGCACTCAAAGGCAGCGGGCGCACGCCGGGCAGGGACGTGTTGTTCAGCGCGGTCAACAGTTCGCCCGAAGTGTTGCAGGCGCGCCTTGACGGGCGCCTGAGTGTGCTGGTGGCCGGGCATTTCACCCTTGGCGGCTGGGCGATGGTGGTGCTGCATGACGATGCCCGCGGCCTGGGCATGGCGCAGTACGGTGGGCGTGAGCGCAAGCTCGGGCTCTTTCGATTGATTGATCCGCCACAAGCCACGCGCCTTTTAGAGATGCAGGGGCGCGAGGACTACGGCGTCGACTTTCGAGCACTGTCAGCCCAGGGCAAGCCAGCCACCTATCGCTACCCGTTCAGCCTGCAACTGCTGATGCATTGACCGGCTTCAAACACCGGCCAGGTGCAGCACCAGCTTGACGATGGCAAACAGGGTCAAGGCAAACACGGCGGTAAACACAATACCCAGGATGACAAAGTGGCTGGGCTTGCCATGGGTAAAGTCGCGGGCGCGATTCTTCCCGCTCTGCACCCCGAAGGCGGCTGCCATCACGCTGTGAAGCATCTGCCAGAAAGTCGGTGGCTTGTTGTTGGAATCGTCCATAAAGGCCTCGCGGTAGGGATCAAACCCATGGATGAGGATAGCCAAGTTCCCGCAAAACACCGGCTGTAGCTATCTACCGCCCTGGCGGTTGGCCCGTTCGCTGTACTGGGACTCCTTAACAGAGTCATCAGGAACGAGCGCATGCCAACCTTACCCGCCCCGACAGAGCAGGGGCTACACACCGCATTGATCAAGAACAGCTTGCCCGGCTGGATTGCCCGCAGCGCGGCTGCGGACATCCGACGCTTGAAGCCGGGCCTGCTGCCCGGGCGCGTCCCCGAGGATGCACCACCTGCCTGGCTCAGTAACGCGCCCCAGGGGTTGCGCCAGGCATTCGCCGACAGCCAGTTGGCCAGTCGCCGCGCCCACGAGCGGCTGGCCAAGACTCTCGACGGCCTCAAGGGCATCACCGAGTTCGCCCAGCCGCTGCTGGAAGACGCCTGGCGCAAACGGTTCGGTGAGGTACCGGACGTCCACAAGCACCAGTTGCACTACCTGCGTTACCGTCAGGTGCCGCAACAGCATTCGCTGTTGCAGGCGGCATTGCTCAACTTTGAAGGCAATGAAGACTTTGCCGATATCGCCCTTGAGCAAACCAGCGCGCTGGCCCCCGAAGGGGCGTTGTTCACCGAGTACTACGGCGAAATTCTGAACGACCATTCACGCCGGGCCCGCTATCGCTACCGCGAAAAGCTCGCCGTCACCCCGGACCAGTTTGCTGCGCTCTGCCGCACGCTGGACCTGGGCCGGCAATACCAGGCGCATTTGCAACAAGTGTTCGAGGAGGCGGGCACCAAGGCCGTGGTGCGCGAGCAGATGATCGACGCGCACAAGAAACTGCTGGCCGTCAGGCTGCACACGGCGCGGATGAAGAACGAAGTCAGCGACAGTGCCTATGCCATGCTCAACGCCTTGCTGGCCGGTACCGAACGGCCGCAGTTGGATGGCAAGCCCGTTGCCTGCAGCCAATTGGCGATTCTCGGCTGCAAGGTGGGTGAAGTCGTACTGATCGGGCCGGGCGTCGGCGCGATGGCAGATGCCCGGCAGCCGTTGGGCTGGGGCACTGTGCTGGTGCCCGGCGCCTCGCTCGGGGAATTGCTGGTGCCGGCCGCGGCCGACCAGCGGCTGGTGGCGTGGATCCCCGGTGCGCCGTTGTGCCCGCTCAAGGAATACCCGTCGATAAAGGCGTTCGAGGCGGAACTGGCGATCAACCTGCGCTCCCCGGAGTATCAGCGGCTGTTTGCCAGCCTGGTGCCGCAAGACGAAGCCCCGGCTTTCCTGCAACGACTGAAGACCAAGCTCTTTACCTTCGAGTGGAATTCCAGAGGCTACATGGAGCAGATCTACGACCCGAACATCAACCTGGCGCGCCGCGAAAGCCTGATCAGTGGCGAGCTGTTCGGAGCACTCTATGACAACCACCTGCAACGCCTGAAAGATAACGCCAGAACGCTCGCCGTACCCACCGCCGAGGCGGATCGCAAGGCTGCCCAGGAACGCCACGGACATTGGCTGAGTATTGGCTTGAATGTGCTGAACGTGGCGGCCTTTGTCGTGCCCGGCCTGGGGGAGGTGATGCTGGCGGTCACGGCTGTGCAACTGGGCCTGGAGGTCTACCATGGCATCGAGGCGTGGAAGGAAGGCGACATGGATGCCGCCTGGGGACATCTGGAGTCGGTGGCGCTGAACGTGGCCTTCATGGCCGCCCTCGGCGGTTCGACGGCCCTGGCCGGTCGCGCGCCGAAAATCCAGGTGTCCCGCTGGGTGGATGGCCTGGTACCGGTCAAACTGCCCAGTGGTGAGGCTCGGCTGTGGAAACCGGACCTGGCGCCGTACCGCAGCGAGGTGGTGCTGGCCCCGGCTGTCAAGCCCAATGCCCGGGGCCAGTACGAGACAGGCGGCAAGATTTATGTGCGTATCGGCGAAAACCTGCATGAAAAGGTCTTCGACAGCCGAATCCGCAAGTGGCGGATCAAACACCCGGAAAATCCCGAGGCTTACCAACCGATCCTTGAACACAACAACGCCGGTGCCTGGCGGCATGTGCATGAGCAGCCCTTCAAATGGGACCGCCTGACCCTGTTGCGACGACTGGGGCCCGCCACTGAAGAATTCTCTGATACGACACTGGGCATTATTGGGGATATCAGTGGGGTCCAGGATGACGTGTTGCGCAAGGCGTATATCGAAGGCAGGCCGCTGCCCGCCGTGCTGGCCGATACCCTGGAGCAGTTCCGCAGCCAGCCAGTGGCGGATACGGCGCCGCTGGCTGGCGAAGAGGCGGTGCTGCAACGGCGCTTCCCTGGATTGTCGAGGCGAGCCATCCAGGAAATTCTTGATACCGCCAGCGAACAGGAGCGCTTGCAACTGCGCAGTCAGCGTGGAGCCTCGGCGCGCCTGGACAATGCCGCTCGCCGCGCAGTCCAACAAGGCCGCCTGAGCCGTGCCCTGGCGGGGCTGCATCGTCAGGCCGACGCCGGTGCCGACACTGACCGCCTGGCCCTGCATTGCCTGCAACACTTGCCGGGCTGGCCCACCAATCTGCGCCTGGAAGTGCGCTTTCAGGCTGTCGAAGGACCGTTACTGAACAGCATTGGCCCGCAAGATGCGCCGCTGCGCAGATACCTGGTCAAGCAGGGCGAAGCCTTCCAGGCCTACGACGAGCGCGGTGTCGCGCTGAACAGCCGGACCACCGGGCGGCGTAATTTCTTCCAGTCCGTCGTGCATGCGATCCCCGCTGCGGCCCGACCTGGCCTGGACATGCCCGTGGCGACCCTGGACCGGGAACTGCAACAGGCGGTGGCCAGTTATGCCACCCGCCGCCGTAGCCAAATGTCCAATGTGCTCGGCCTGCGCGCACCGCGTTCGCGACCCGTCTTGACGGGGGCGGGGGGTGTCCTGGGTTACCCGTTGAGCGGTCGGGGCAAAGGCTTTGACGTGGATGCATCGCTGACGGCGAGGGTGCAGGCGCTCTATCCGAACCTCAACGCCGGGCAGGCCAGCGATTTTGTCCTGAGCCGATTGCAGGCCGGTGAAAGCGCCCAACAGATCTTCACCCTGTTGGGAAACCGCCAGCGTGAGTTTGACCTGTTGCAGGCAGAGCTTGATCAGTGGACCGCCGCTGCTGCCGGGCAGGCGGGCGGGGCCAGCCAGCAACAACGGGTAGCGGCTGACATCATCGGTTGCTGGCGCCAGGGCATTTACCGCGAGCGGCCGCCCCAGAGCATTCTGTCGTTGGGCAGCGTGACGGACCTTCCGCGCCTGAGTGCAGACTTTTCCCATGTGCAGGCGCTGAGCGCACATGCCGAGCTTTTGTTGGGTGATCAGGGCGTGCGCCTGGCCGATCAGTTTTCCCGGGTGCGACACCTTGAGGTGTTTCTTGACGCAACGCCGGGCACCGGACTGGTCGACGGGCTGAACCGCTTCGTCGATCTCAACCAACTGACGTTGAATGGTCGGGACGTGGCCTATTCGGTCCCCTTCATTCAACGCCTGGGGGCAATGGAGCGCTTGCACAACCTGTCCGTCGCGGGGCTTTCGCAAAACCTGGACGTCAGTCCCCTCACGCACCTGCGCTCGTTGCGCATGGAGGGCTCGGTGCAGGAGTGGCCACAGGGGGTGACGTCACTTGAGCACCTTGAGAGGCTCGACCTGTGGCGAACAAACATCCGTTCGGTCCCCCCGTCGATGCTCATCGGGCATGAACGCCTGTGGCGCGGCCTGAACCTGCGGTGGGCCGCGTTTGACCGCCGGGAATTCATGGCGGTGTATGAACATGTGCGGGGCAATCCGGCTCACCTGCTCAATGAGCAAGCCCTGGTGCAGGGTTACTGTGAAGGCGTGATGGACCGCTTGAAAAATGTGCACTGGGGGTTTGGCATAGACGTTGTCTCTCAGTTCCGGCAGCAGGGTCTGACCACTGAACAGATACTGGCTCGCACTCACCAGGTACTCGACGAACAGCTCGCCCTGAGCCGGGACCTGGAGGAGTGGGCGGCCAGGGAGTTGCGGGTTGACCGCCGGCAGGTGGATGTCTTTTACCGCCAGCGCGCCGCCGAGCGGCTCCTGGACAGTTGGCGTGAAGGCCTGGGGCCGCGGCTTGCGCCGTCGGGCATGTCGGCGCGCTCCAACCTGCCGACCGCCACACTGAACCTGTCGGGGGGCGTGCTGGGCGACTTGCCCGGGTTGCCGGCGGCCGCGTTCGCCCATGTCAAACAGGTCAACCTGAGCGGCACCCGGGTTTCCATTGAGGCGCTGAATGACTTTCTCGGCGCATTCAACGCCATTGAAGACTTGAACCTCAGTGCCAGCAACCTGGCACAGCTGCCTTCGGCCCTGGACAACTTCACCGCCCTGCGCCAGTTGGATCTTTCCCACAACCAACTGAGCATCATCCCGTCCCTCCAGCAACGCTTGAGCCGCCTGACGGCTCTTGAAACCCTGGACTTGCAATACAACCGTGTCACGAGCCTGGATCTGCGTGGCCTCAACGCCTTGCGCCACTTGAACCTCAGCCGCACTGGAATCACCGAATGGCCTGAGGGTGTCCTGGACTTGCCAGTCCTGGAGAGCCTGGACCTGAGCCACAGCGCTATCACCCGGGTGCCCGCCCAGGCGCTCACCGGCCACGACACGCTGATGCTCAAGAGCAACCTGCGGGGTTGCCGACTGACTGCCCGGGCCTGCGCCGACATCCTGGCCTTTGCGCAACGCACCCTGCGGGAAAATCCATTGGGCCTTGATGTGGAATTACTGCCGTTGGTGGGGCCGGAAATCTACCTGCACAAGCCGCTGGGCATTCCCCAGGAACAGCTGCGCATCGGCCGGACCGGCGGCGATCCGGAGTATTTCCCGGTCAGGGTCACCGACGACCCCGGCCAGTTGCTGTTGCCCCTGCACGTCGAGAACGTCGACGCGCAAGCACGCCTCACTCCGGCGGCGCGCCTGCAACAACTGGATCCTGCCTTGAGCAGTGCCCAGGCGGTGGCGCGCATTGATGAATGGCTGGCCGCCGGCCTGGGCGCCACCGGCGTCGACACACGCCTGGTGCAGTTGCGCGCCGAGCATCAACGCTTGAGCCGGGTGTTGAACAGTTGGATCGACATCGAAGGTTATCGCGAGGGGGGCGGCTGGGTCAGTGCCCTCGACCGTCGTCGTGCCGCCGGCCGGCTCCTTGAAAGCTGGCGCCACAACCTGCGTGCCCGGCCCGAGGTGCCGCCGGTGGACGGGCGCGAGGTACTGGACCTGTCCGGGTTGTATCTGGGCGACCTGCCGATGTTGCCGGCTTCAATGAGCCACGTCAGCGTGCTCGACCTCACCGAGGTGAAGCTGACGGAGCAGGGGTCCAATGGGTTCCTGGGCAGTTTCCCCCACCTGCGCCGGCTTGTGCTCAACAAGAATGGCCTGGCGCACCTGCCCGAGGTGATCAACCAATACACGGCGCTGACTCATCTCGAAGCCACCTACAATGATTTGCGCGACGCTGTGGAGCTACAAGCACTGCTCGGCCCATTAAGTGCGCTGGAATGGCTCGACCTTGGCGAAAACACCCTGGCCAGCCTGGATGTCAGCGGCCTGCGCGGGCTGACAAACCTGGACCTGCACAACAACGTCCTGGAGGAATGGCCGGCCGGGGCATTGGAACTGCCGCGACTGCGCACCCTCGACCTCAGCAATAACCAGATCGAGACCATCCCGGACGATGCCCTGTTGCCTCGCCACAACCTCCTGATGAGCAACACCAACCTGACGGACAACGGGCTGGAAGAACGCGTGTTCGAGCGCCTGAGCGACTTCCTCGAGGAAACGGGGTTCGGCCTGGGCTATACCCGGGAGCAAATTGATCGCGAGCTCGATGGCTTCCTCCTCAGTACCAGTCACGAGGAAGCGGATCTGAGCGGTGAGCTGCATCCGGAGCTGCTGACGCCCGCAGCACAGAAGGCCCAGTGGTTTGCTGGCGTGGCGGCCGACTCCAGCAAACACGCAGTCTGGGAGTCGCTCAAGAGCGCTGACGACAGTGAGGATTTCTTCTACATCATTTCCCAGCTGAAAAACGCCCAGGACTTCATCACCGACCGCCCTGAGTTGACGCGCCGGGTATGGGAGGTGCTGGAGGCCGCCGAGCAACGTCCGGCGTTGCGCGAGCAACTGTTCGGCAAGGCTCGCGGCATGCGGATCAACGCGACCTGCGGTGACGGTTGGATCCTGCTGTTCAGCGACCTTGAAGTCAGTGTCTATGAGTTCAAGGCCCTGGAAACCGTGGAGCCCGGAAAAGAAGGCGCGGCGCTGTTCAAGCTGGCCAGAAGCATGATCCGCCTGGAACAGACTGAAGCCACCGCCAGCCGCGTGGTCAGCCTAAAGCCCAGTGTTGACCCGGCGGAAATTCGCCTGGCCTACCGCATCGGCCTGGCCCAACGCCTGGAGTTGCCGCGCCAGCCGTCCGGCATGCTGTACCGCAACCTTTCCCAAGTGAAACAGGCCGATATCGACCAGGCCTACGCCAGCATCATCGGCCGGGAGGCGACCGAGGCGTTCACGGCCGATCTGGTCACGCGCCAGTACTGGGTCGACTACGTGCAGAAGCAATACGCCGCCGACTTTACGACGCTGGCCCAGACCCAGGCCCGCGAGGCTGAAGCCCTGGAGGATCGCTATCCGGCGTTTGGTGCGCAGTACGAGGCGCAAGCCGTGGTATTGGCCAAGCAAAGGACTGAGCAACGCCAGGCCCTGCTGATTCGCCTGTCCGAGCGGGAGAGAGCAGCACTGAGGCTATAACAGCCTGTGCCCCGGCGGCAGGTCCGGAAACGGGCCTGCCGCGCCTCAGTGGTCGTAACCCAGGTTCGGCGCCAAGTTGCACAAAAACAATTATCTACCTGCGAAGGCGCTCGCCTGTTCGCTGTACTGGGCCTCCCTAAAGCGTTCTCAGGAAGCCGCACATGTCTACTCCACCTAACGCCCTCGCGGACGAAAGCTTGCACACCGCCCTGATCACGGAGCGCCTGCCCGCGTGGGTCGCCCACATTGCCGCCGTCGATGTGCGCCGGCTCAAACATGGACTGTTGCCCGGCAGGGAGCGACCTGCCACCAAGGTTCCGCTCTCGCCCGCATTGAACAAGGCACTCGATGACAGTCGCAAGGCCAGCCGTCAGTCCCGCGAAGCCTTGGCCAAGGGCCTTGGCGCGCTGCAAGGCATTGTCGAATTCGCCCAGCCCAAGCTGGAAGCGGCGTTGCGCGAGGCGATGGGCGAGGCCCCGGACGTCAACAAAAACCAGCTGCATTACCTGCGGTATCGCCAGGCCCCGCAGCAGCATTCATTGTTGCAGGCAGCGCTGCTGAACTTCGAGGGCGATGAAGACTTCACCGATATCGCCCTCGAACAGACCAGCGCCCTGGCGCCGGAAGGTGCGCTGCTGACCGAGTACTACGGCGAGGCGCGGGCGGATGGCTCGCGTGCGGCGCGTTATCGCTACAGCGAAACCCTGTCGATGACTCCACAAACCTTTTCCACCCTGTGCCGCACCCTGGACCTGGGGCAGCAATACCAGGCCCACCTGGCGCAGGTGTTCGATGCCGCTGCCACTCGGGCCGTGGTGCGAGAGCAGATGATTCGCGCGCAAAAAGACCTGCTGACGGTACGCCTGTATACCGCATGGGCGCAGGGCGACATCGGTCCGGCGGTGTTTCTCATGTTGCGTGAAGTGCTGGCAGGTACTTCGCGGCCGCTGCTGGATGGCGAGGTCGTACGTTTCGGTCAACTGTCGATCCTGGGCTGCGAGCTGGGGGAGGTGCTGCTGATCGGGCCGGGTGTCGCACCGACCCGGTCCGTGATCCCGCCCTTGTTTCCTGGGGCAGGTGTGAGCGGGCTGCTTCCCGTGGCGCCTGATACGCGGGTGGTGGCCTGGATTCCGGGCGCGCCGCAGTGCCCACTCAAGGAATACCCGTCTATGCAGGCGTTCGACAAGGAACTGGCGGTGAACCTGCGCTCACCTGCCTATCAGCAGTTGTTTGCCAGCCTGGTACCTCAGCAACAGGCGCCGCAGTTCCTTGAGCGCCTCAAGGAAAAACTCTACACATTCACCTGGAACCCGCGAGGCTACAAGGAGCAGGTCTACGACGAGCAAATCAACTTGAACCGGCGAGAACGGTTGATCGAGGGGGAGTTGTTCGGCGCGCTCTACGAGCGGCATGTACAGCGCCTCAAGGACAATGCCAGAACCCTGGCGGTGCCCACTGCGGAGGCTGACCGAAAAGCCGCACAGGCACGCCATGCTCACTGGTTGAGCATGGGTTTGAACACATTGAATGTGGCCGCATTCATGGTGCCCGGCCTGGGGGAGCTGTTGTTGGCGGTCACGGCGATTCAGTTGGGCCTGGAGGTCTATCACGGCATCGAATCCTGGCAGGAGGGCGATATGGATGCGGCATGGGAGCACCTGGAGTCGGTGGCGCTGAATCTCGGGTTCATGGCTACCCTGGGTGGGGCGGCAGCCCTCGCTGGCCGGGCGCCCGCTATCCAGGTGTCGAAATGGGTCGATGGGCTGGTGCCGGTGAAGTTGCCGAACGGCGAAAGGCGCCTGTGGAAACCCGACCTTGCGGCCTACCGCAGTCATACCGTTCTGGATGCATCACTCAAGCCCAATGCCCAGGGTCAGTACGCGCAGGACGGCAAAATGTATGTGCGCCTGGGTGAAAGCCTTTATGAAAAGGCTTTTGATGCGCGGACTCGAAAATGGCGGATCCAGCATCCGAACAATCCCGCCGCGTACCAGCCGATCCTTGAACACAACCAGGCGGGTGCCTGGCGCCATACCCATGAACGCCCACTGGAATGGGACCGCCTGACCTTGCTGAGGCGCCTGGGTCATGAAACCCAGGGAATCAGCGATGCAACGTTGAGCGCCCTTGGCGACATCAGCGGCATCAGTGATGACCTGTTGCGCAAGGTCCACATAGATGGTTTGCCGATGCCTGCCGTGCTGGCCGATACGTTGCAGTTGTTTCGCGGCGCGCCGCCACAGGCTGTACTCCTGTCCCCCGAGGGCGCAGTGTTGCAGCGCCGCTTTGCTTCTTTGTCCCGAGGCGGGATCAACGAAATTATCAGTACGGCCAGCGATAAGGAACGCCTGCAGATACTGGGCCGAACCGGTGTTGCGCCGCGCCTGGATAACCTGGCGCGGCGTGCGGTACAGCAACGTCGCCTGAGCAGTGCGTTGGCCGGCTTGCACCTGCCGGCGCTCGCCAGCCTGGACAGTGACCGGCTGGCGTTGCATTGCTTGCAGCAACTGCCGGGCTGGTCTCCCACGCTGCGCCTGGAACTGCGCGCCGACAACCCCAGTGGGCGCTTGCTGGCTGAAGTCGGGCCTGAAGACGCGGCAGTGCGCCGTTACCTGGTCAAAAAAGGCGAGACATTCCTGGCTTACGACCTGCAGGGGGCTCCTCTTAACAGTCCGGTCCCCGGCAGTCGTAATTTCTACCCATCAATCGTCCATGCCTTGCCCGTAACCCTGCGCCAGTCACTGGGTTTGCCGCTGGCCAGCGCGGACGTCGATTTGCAGCAAACCCTGGCACGGTATGCCACGGCACACCGCCTCGAAATGGCCGCCGTGCTGAAGATACGCGCGCCCATGGCTCGCCCGGCGTTGCGTCTGGCGAGCGGGTCATTAGGTTATGCCCTGAGCGGCCGGGGTGCGGCCCAGGCACCCAATGCCGCCCTGGCGGCCAGGGTTCGCGATGTTTACCCCAACCTCAGCGATGAGGCGGCCCAGCTGTTTGTGCAAAGTCTGTTGCAGGCCGGCCAGCGCCCCCCACAGATCTATGAGTTGATTGGCAACCGCGAGCGCGAACTGACCCGGTTACGCATGACCCTGGATCAGTGGGTGACGCAAAACAGTGCTCAGGCGGGGGCACAACATACGGCAGACACCCTGATCAATTGCTGGCGCGAAGGCGCGTACCGGGGCTTGAAACCCCATGCCTATCTGTCACTGGGCAAGGCCGGTAACTTGCCGGCGCTGGATGCTGATTTTTCCCATGTGCGAGGGTTGGGCGTAAGCGGCGAAACCCTGGCGGGCGCCCAGGGCACCAGGCTTGCGCAGCAGTTCTCCAACGTC
This sequence comes from Pseudomonas sp. P7779, assembly GCF_013386315.1. Classification (NCBI taxonomy): domain Bacteria; kingdom Pseudomonadati; phylum Pseudomonadota; class Gammaproteobacteria; order Pseudomonadales; family Pseudomonadaceae; genus Pseudomonas; species Pseudomonas sp. P7779. The sequence goes on from NZ_JACARZ010000150.1 coordinate 17,244, forward strand.
GAAGTCCTGAATGTGTTTACCGAGCCCGCCCATGTCGAAGCGATTGCCGCGGGCCTCGGGCTGTTTCCCAAGCTTGAAGAGTTGTCGATCGACGGCTGGGGCTTGACCTATTCGCCGGCCTTTTTGCAACGCCTTAACACGTTGAGCCAATTGCGCCGGTTAGTCCTGACGGGCGCGCTGGACGCGTTGGATGTCAGTGGCTTGAAACAGCTGCTTGCCTTGCGGGTGGCGGGCGCCCTGAAAGAGTGGCCGGTAGGTGTTCTGACGTTAGACAAACTGGAGACGCTCGACCTGTTGGCGACCGGGATAAATACCATGCCGGCGGCAATGCTTGAGGGCCACGAGCGCCTGTGGCGTGGCCTTACCCTCAACTGGGCAGCGTTTGAGCGACGTGCGTTCATGCCGGTGTATCAGCACGTGAAAGGCCACCCGGGGCATTTGGTGGATGAAGTGCTGATGGTGGACGCTTATTGTGAAGGCGCGTTGCGACGCCTGAAAGACAGCGACCCGGCGTTTGCGCCCAGTGCCTTGGCGTACCTGCGGCGCCATCGGTTGACCAGTGACGCCAAGTTGACCCGTGTGCACGCCTTGCTGGATGAACATGCAACCTTGCAGCAGGCGCTGGAAGAGTGGCAGGGCAGGGAAGTGGAGGTCGACCGGCGACCGGTGGACCCGCTCAATCGTCAACGTGCGGCAGACAAGCTCATGGCTTACTGGCGCGATGGCCTCGACCGACGTTTTGCCTCCCCCCGTGAGGTGGCCGGGCCTTCTTCGCCAGCCGCCTCCGAGGGGGTCATGCTGGACCTGTCGGGTACGGTACTGGGGGATTTGCCGCTGATGCCGGCCGCAGCTTTTGCCCACGTGCAGCGCTTGAACCTCGCAGGCACCCGGGTTTCAGTGGCGGCATTGAACGATTTCCTCCCCCAGTTCACCCAAATCCACGGCCTGGACCTGAGCCGCAGCAACCTGATGGACCTGCCGGCGTCCCTGACGCAGTTGAGGTCTCTCAAACAGCTGGACCTGGCGCACAACCAGTTGACGATCACTGAGGCGATACAGCAGCGCCTCAGCGCCCTGGTCACGCTTCGAGGGTTGAACCTGGATTACAACCGTGTGGGTACCCTGGATGTCACCGGGCTCAACCAGCTGCGCAGCCTGAACCTGAGCCACACCGCGACCACCGCCTGGCCGACAGGTTGGCTGGCATTACCCGAACTGCGTCAAGTGGATCTGAGCTACAGCGCTATTACCACGATCCCCCAGGCTGCACTGACCGGCCATGACCTGCTGATGCTGAGCAGCAACGTGCGTGGCTGTCGCCTGACCTTGCCGGCCTGTGCCGACATACAGCGTTTTGCCCTGCGTACCTACCAGGACAATCCGTTGAACGTCGCACCGGCCATGCTGCCGGTTTTTGGCCCGAGCTTTTACCTGGACAAACCCTTGGGCATTCCCCGCGAAGGGCTGGCGGAGGGCAGAACGGGGGGCGATCCGGAATACTTTCCCCTGGAGGTCACGGACAGTCCCGATCTGCTCCTCGCGCTGGAGGTAGAGGTGCCCAACAGTGAAGTTCGGCAGACACCTGCGCAGCGTCTGCAACAAATAGACCCGGCGTTGTCCACGCGCGATGCGGTACGGCGCATTGACGAACTGCTTGCCAGTGGCCTGGGCGCACTGGAGGTCGAGGCATGCCTGGTTCGGTGGCGCACGGGCTACCGGGGTATGGTGCGGGTGTTGAACGACTGGATCGATATTCGCGGTTATCGCCAGGGGGGCGGCTGGGTCAGCGCGGTGGACCGTCGTCGCGCGGCCGACAGGCTTATCGACAGTTGGCGCCATACCTTGCGGGCGCACCCCGAGGTTGCGCCGGGCGATGGGCGCGAGGTCCTTCAATTGAACGACCTGTATCTGGGGGACCTGCCGGCGTTACCCGAGCCGTTGGCCCATGTGAGGGTGTTGAACCTCAACGCAGTCAAGCTTACTGAGCAGGGCTCCAATGCGTTCCTGCGGGCGTTTCCCAAGCTGCGTACCCTGACTCTCAACAATAATGGCCTGATGAGCCTGCCCGACGCCGTCGGCGAATGCTCGACACTCACCGAGCTGCGCCTGAGCCATAACGAACTGCGCTATCGCAGCGAGCTGCAGGGCCAGCTCAATCGGCTGACCGCGCTGGAGCGCCTGGACCTGAGTGAGAACGTCCTCGATTCTTTGGACATCAGCAGCCTGCCTCAATTGCAGTCATTGGAACTGCGTGGCAATAACCTTCTGGCGTGGCCGCAGGGTGTGCTCCAGGCTGCGCAGTTGCGCCACCTGGACCTGCGCAGCAACCGTATCGAAACCATCCCTGAAGACGCGTTGCTGCCCCAGCACAGCGCTCTGATGTGGGGCACGGACCTGTCCGATAACCTGCTGTTTGAGGAAGATCTTGCACGCTTGCGCGTCTACCAGCAGCAGACCGATTGTGGCCTGGGATTTTCCGCCGAGGAACTGGAAGACGCACTGGAGGGGTACCACAGTACCGATAGCAGCTCCGGGTCGGACATCCACCCAGAACTCTTGACCCCGGAACAACAAAAGGCCCAATGGTTCTCGGGTATTGCCGCCGATTCGGCCCGCCACCGGGTATGGAGCGTGCTCAAGCAGGCCGAAAACAGCGAGGATTTTTTCTACATCATTTCCCAGTTGAAGAACGCCCAGGATTTCTTGCACGACCGCGCCGACCTGACTCGCCGGGTGTGGGCGGTGCTTGAGGCGGCGGAGCAATACCCGCACTTGCGCGAACAACTATTTGGCCAGGCCCGGGCGATGCGGGTAAGGGCTACCTGTGGTGACGGCTGGATCCTCCTGTTCAGTGATCTTGAAGTCAGCGTGTATGAGTTCAAGGCCCTGAGGGCCCTTGCACCCGGGCAGGAAGGCACCACGCTGTTCAACCTGGCCCGGCGCATGATCCGTCTCGATGAAGCGGAGCGCATTGCTGGCGAAGCGATCAACCGCAGCCCTGGCATCGACCCGGCGGAAATTCGCCTGGCCTACCGCATTGGCCTGGCCGAGCGCCTGGATCTGCCTCACCAACCGTCCACCATGCTGTACCGCAACCTGTCCCGGGTGACCCAGGCCAACATCGATCAGGCGTATACCGCCATTGTGGCCAGAGAGAGCACCCCGGTGTTTATGCAGGAGCTGGTCAAGCGCCCGTACTGGGTCAGCTACTTGCAGAAGCTGTACCCGGAAGAGTTTTCGGTGTTGGCCCAAGCGCATCAGGTCAAGGTAGATGCCCTCGAGGAGCTTCACCCGGACCTCAGCGCCCAATACCTGAGCGAAGTCGCAGCCTTGGACACCGAAAACCTTGCCGAGCAACAGGCACTGGCGCTCAGGCTTTCGGGGCGGGCGAGGAGGGATCTGGAGATCTGACCCGGGCGCCCAGCCGGCTGGACGCCCGGGCCAGCGCGCCACGACTTAGTTGTCGTAACCCAGGTTCGGCGCCAGCCAGCGTTCGGTCACGCTCAGGTCCTGCTCCTTGCGGGCGGTGTAGCTGGCGACCTGGTCCTTGTCGATCTTGCCCACCGCAAAGTACTGCGCCTGCGGGTGAGCGAAGTACCAGCCGCTGACGGCTGCTGCCGGGAACATCGCGTAGTGCTCGGTCAGGAACACGCCGCTGCGGCCGGCGTGCATCTCCTGGGCTTCAGGGTCCAGCAGTTGGAACAACTGGGCCTTCTCGGTGTGATCCGGGCACGCCGGGTAACCCGGGGCAGGGCGAATACCGCTGTACTGCTCCTTGATCAGCGCTTCGTTATCCAGCACTTCGTCCTTGGCGTAGCCCCAGTGCTCTTTACGCACCTGCTGGTGCAGCCACTCGGCGCAGGCTTCGGCCAGGCGGTCGGCCAGGGCCTTGACCATGATCGAGTTGTAGTCGTCGCCGGCGTCCTGGTAGGCCTTCGCCACTTCTTCAGCGCCGATGCCAGCGGTGGTGATGAAGCCACCGATGTAGTCGGTTACGCCGCTGTCCTTGGGTGCGACGAAGTCGGCCAGGGAAAAGTTCGGCTTGCCGTCGGTCTTGATGATCTGCTGGCGCAAATGGTGCAGCCTGGCAATCGGCTGGCCGTCATCGCCGTAGACTTCCAGGTCATCGTCCTGCACCTGGTTGGTCGGCCAGAAACCGAACACCGCGCGGGCGCTGATGAGTTTTTCGTCGATCAGCTTCTTGAGCATTTCCTGTGCGTCGGCGTACAGCGCCGTCGCCGCTTCACCCACCACTTCATCGGTGAGGATGCGCGGGAACTTGCCGGCCAGGTCCCAGGAGATGAAGAACGGTGTCCAGTCGATGTACTCGGCCAGGACGTTGAGGTCGATATTGTCCAGCACCTTGGCGCCGGTAAACGTCGGCTTGACCGGCGTGTAGCTGCTCCAGTCGAACTGCGGCTTCTTGGCGATGGCGGCCGGGTAGCTCAGGCGCTCGGTGCGCGCGCTGCGGTTGGAGGTGCGCTCGCGCACGTCGATGTATTCCAGGCGGGTTTTCTCGACGAACGCCGGCTTCAATTCCTTGGACAGCAATTGCGTCGCCACGCCCACGGCGCGGGAGGCATCGGTGACGTAGATCACCGCGTCATTGCTGTATTTGGGCTCGATCTTCACGGCCGTGTGGGCCTTGGAGGTGGTAGCGCCACCGATCATCAGCGGCAGGTGGAAATCCTGGCGCTGCATCTCGCGGGCGACGTGCACCATCTCGTCCAGGGACGGGGTGATCAGCCCGGACAGGCCGATGATGTCGCACTTCTGTTCCTTGGCCACCTGCAGGATTTTCTCGGCCGGGACCATCACGCCCAGGTCGACGATGTCGTAGCCGTTGCAACCCAGCACCACGCCGACAATGTTCTTGCCGATGTCGTGCACGTCGCCCTTCACCGTGGCCATCAGGATCTTGCCCTTGGCTTCCGGCTTGTCGCCTTTTTCCAGCTCAATGAACGGGATCAAGTGGGCCACGGCCTGCTTCATCACCCGGGCGGATTTCACCACCTGGGGCAGGAACATTTTGCCGGCGCCGAACAGGTCGCCGACGATGTTCATGCCGGACATCAGCGGGCCTTCGATCACCTCGATCGGGCGCGCGAACGACTGCCGGGATTCCTCGGTGTCTTCGACGATGTGGGTGGTGATGCCCTTGACCAGCGCGTGTTCCAGGCGCTTGTTGACTTCCCAGCCGCGCCATTCTTCGGTCTCGGCTTCCTTGACGCTGCCGTCGCCCTTGTACTTGTCGGCAATGGCGAGGAGGGCGTCGGTGCCTTCCGGGGTGCGGTTGAGCACCACGTCTTCCACCGCGTCACGCAGCTCGGCCGGGATCTGGTCGTAGATCTCCAACTGGCCGGCGTTGACGATACCCATCGTCAGGCCGTTGCGGATCGCATACAGCAGGAACACCGAGTGGATCGCTTCACGCACCGGGTTGTTGCCACGGAACGAGAACGACACGTTGGACACGCCACCCGAGGTCAGCGCATACGGCAGCTCGTCGCGGATGTAGGCACAGGCGTTGATGAAATCGACGGCGTAGTTGTTGTGTTCCTCGATACCGGTGGCGACCGCGAAGATGTTCGGGTCGAAGATGATGTCTTCCGGCGGGAAGCCGACTTCATTCACCAGGATGTCGTAGGAGCGTTTGCAGATTTCTTTCTTGCGCGCTTCGGTGTCGGCCTGGCCGGCTTCGTCGAACGCCATCACCACTACCGCCGCGCCGTAGCGCTTGCACAGCCTGGCGTGGTGAATGAACTGTTCCACGCCTTCCTTCATGCTGATGGAGTTGACGATGCCCTTGCCCTGTATGCACTTCAGGCCGGCCTCGATCACTTCCCACTTGGAGGAGTCGATCATGATCGGCACGCGGGAGATGTCCGGCTCGCCGGCAATCAGGTTGAGGAAGGTCACCATGGCCTTCTTCGAATCCAGCATGCCTTCGTCCATGTTGATGTCGATCACCTGGGCGCCGGCTTCCACCTGCTGCAGGGCGACTTCCAGGGCTTCGGTGTAGTTGTCTTCACGGATCAGGCGGGCGAAGCGGGCGGAACCGGTGATGTTGGTGCGCTCGCCGACGTTGACGAACAACGAGTTGCGATCAATGGTGAACGGTTCCAGGCCCGATAGGCGGCAGGCCTTCGGAATGTCCGGGATCGGGCGCGGTGCGTAACCGGCCACGGCCTTGGCGATGGCTTCAATATGGCCCGGGGTGGTACCGCAGCAACCACCGACGATGTTCAGGAAGCCGCTCTGGGCGAATTCCTCGATGACCTTGGCGGTTTCCGACGGCAGTTCATCGTACTCGCCGAATTCGTTGGGCAGGCCGGCGTTCGGGTGGGCGGAAACGTGGGTGTTGGCCTTGTTCGACAGCTCTTCCAGGTACGGACGCAGCTCGCTCGCGCCCAGTGCGCAGTTCAGGCCCACAGACAGCGGCTTGGCGTGGCTGACCGAGTTCCAGAAGGCTTCGGTGGTCTGGCCCGACAGGGTGCGGCCGGAGGCGTCGGTGATGGTGCCGGAGATCATGATCGGCAGTTCGACGTTCAATTCTTCGAACACGCCCTGCACGGCGAAGATCGCGGCCTTGGCGTTGAGGGTGTCGAAAATGGTTTCGATCAGGATCAGGTCGGCGCCGCCTTCGATCAGGCCTTTGGTGGCTTCGGTGTAGTTTTCCACCAGCTCATCGAAGGTCACGTTGCGGTAGCCGGGGTTGTTTACGTCGGGCGACAGCGAGCAGGTACGGCTGGTCGGACCGAGCACCCCGGCGACGAAGCGCGGCTTGGCCGGGTTTTCCAGGGTCTTGGCGTCGGCGATCTTGCGCGCCAGGCGCGCGCCTTCTACGTTTAATTCGTAGGCGAGGTCTTCCATGCCGTAGTCGGCCATGGAAATGCGCGTGGCGTTGAAGGTGTTGGTTTCCAGGATGTCGGCGCCGGCATCCAGGTAGGCTTTTTCGATGCCGCCGATCACGTCCGGACGGGTGATCACCAGCAGGTCGTTATTGCCCTTGACGTCGCTCGGCCAGTCGGCGAAGCGTTTGCCACGGTAGTCCTGCTCTACCAGTTTATAGCTCTGGATCATCGTGCCCATGCCGCCGTCGAGGATCAGGATGCGTTCCTTGAGGGCTTGGTGGAGGGCTTGCAGACGAGCGCTACGATCGGGCATGGGACTACTCTGGTCAGGTATTACGGAGGGCGAAGATCATAACAAACCTGTGCGCTTTTAGAGCATGTGCAGGCTTTGCATGAATATCGCTCATGTTGGCGGGGGCGTTACATCGGTAGAATCGACGGGTTTTTCACTGCACGCATTGAATCGGGACCGGAAACATGTCACTTCGCCTCATCGTCAGCGCCGCGTTTGCGCTGTTCGCCCTTACCGCACAGGCAGAAGGTCCCGCCCCGGCGATCTCTTATACCCGTGACATCCAGCCGATCTTCACCGAGAAATGCGTGGCCTGCCACGCCTGCTACGACTCGGCCTGCCAGCTCAACCTGGGCAGTGCCGAAGGCGCCGCACGTGGCGCGACCAAGGTGCCGGTGTACGACGGCGAGCGCAGCCAGGCCAGCCAGCCCACCCGTTTGTTCTATGACGCCTTCGGCAAAGCCGCCTGGCAGCAAAAGGATTTCTACTCGGTACTCGACGCCCAGGGCAGCCAGGCCGCACTGATGGCGCGCATGCTGGAGCTGGGGCATAACGCGCCGCTTGCGCCCAACGCCAAGCTGCCCGACGACATCGTGCTGGGCCTGAGCCGCGAAAACACCTGCCCGATGCCGGGGGAGTTCAACGCCTACGCAGGTAACCACCCGAAGGAAGGCATGCCCCTGGCCGTCACCGGCCTGACCGACCAGCAGTACCAGACCCTGCAACGCTGGCTGGCCTCCGGCGCACCGATCGACGAACAAGGCCTGGCCCCGAGTGCCAAGGAAGCCTTGCAAGTGCAGCAATGGGAAAACCTGTTCAACCAGCCCGGGGCCCGGGAAAGCCTGGTGGCGCGCTGGTTGTTCGAGCACCTGTTCCTTGCTCACATCTACTTTGAAGGCGGCGAACCGGGGCATTTCTTCCAGTGGGTACGCTCGCGCACCCCGAGCGGGCAGCCGATCGACCTGATCAACACCCGCCGCCCCAACGACGACCCGGGCACCCAGGTGTACTACCGCCTGTGGCCGGTGCAGGGGGTGATCGTGCACAAGACTCACATCACCTATCCGTTCAGCGCCGAGAAGATGGCCCGGATCAAGTCGCTGTTCTATACCGATGACTGGCAGGTGCAAGCCTTGCCGGGCTACGGGCCGGGCCGGCGCGCAAACCCGTTCGAGACCTTCGAGGCGATTCCGGCCAAGGCGCGCTACCAGTTCATGCTGGATAACGCCGAATACTTCGTGCGCACCTTTATTCGCGGGCCGGTATGCCGGGGCCAGATCGCGACAGACGTGATCCGCGACAACTTCTGGACCCTGTTCCAGGACCCCGACCACGACCTGTACATCACCGATGCCCGCTACCGCGGCCAGGCCACGCCGTTGCTGGCGATGCCGGGGCAGATTGACGATGTGGGCAGCGTGCTCAGCCTCTGGCTCAAATACCGCGACAAGCGCAACGAGTACGAGGCGTTGCGCCGGGACAGTTATGCCGACCTGCCGCCGCCGAGCTGGTCGAGCCTGTGGGCGGGCAACGACAACGCCTTGTTGAGCATCTTCCGTCACTTCGACAGCGCCTCGGTGACCAAGGGCTTGATTGGTGAAGTGCCGCAAACCCTGTGGCTGTTCGACTATCCGCTGCTGGAGCGCACCTACTACCAGTTGGCGGTGAATTTCGATGTGTTCGGCAACGTTTCCCATCAGGCCCAGACGCGCCTGTATTTCGACCTGATCCGCAACGGTGCCGAGCAGAACTTCCTGCGCCTGATGCCGGCGGACTCGCGGGATGACTTCCTTGACGATTGGTACCAGAACAGCGGCAAGGTCAAGCTGTGGCTGGACTATGAAGCCATCGACGATGACAAGCCCACGGGCCTCACGCTCGATGAAAAGGACCCCAAGCGCGACTTCGCCAACCAGTTGCTGGCCCGCTACGGCGACCTGAACGCCAGCCCGGACCCGATCAACCGTTGCGTCAGCGCCTATTGCTCGCGTCCGGGCATTGACCCTGCGTTGCAGGACGCCGAACAGGCCCTGAGCCGCCTGACCAACCGCCCGGCGGCGGGGCTCAAGGTGATCGACCTGTTGCCGGAAGCGACCATGCTGCGCATCGAAACCCGCAGCGGCAAACGTGAGATGTACAGCCTGTTGCGCAACCGCGCCCACAGCAACGTGGCCTTTATGCTCGGTGAGGCTTATCGCTATCAGCCGGGCCTGGACACCGTGACCATCTATCCCGGCGTGCTGAGCAGCTACCCGAACTTCATGTTCAACATTCCGGCGCAGCAAGTGCCGGAGTTTGTCGCGGCCATGGAGAACGCCAAGGACGCCAATCGCTTCGAGAAGATTGTCGACCGCTGGGGCATCCGCCGCAGTCACCCGCAGTTCTGGCAGTACTTCCACGACCTGTCGCAGTACATCCGCGAAACCACGCCGGTGGAAGAGGGCGTGCTGGACATGAACCGCTACGAGAATCTTTGATCGACCTTTGACCGTCGACGGCTGTCCCAAGCCATAGGCACCTGAATAACCGGTGTCGAGTGTTGGGAGAGTGGGTCGACGATGTTGATTTCAGTACAGGCACTGCGCGCCCTGGCGGCCTGGACCGTGGTGGGTCATCACTTCATGCAGATTTTCTTTGGCTTTAAGGCCGATTCGGCGCTGGGCCACCTGTTTGTCGACAAAGGTGCGGCGGGCGTGGATGTGTTTTTTGTGATCAGCGGCCTGGTGATCTTCCTCTCCACCGAGAACAAACAGCTGCTGCCCTGGCGATTCCTGCTGTATCGCCTGCTGCGAATCGTCCCGGCCTACTGGTTCTACACGCTGTTGATGGCGCTGCTGGTGGTGTTTGCGCGGCCGGTGTTGCCGGACCAGAACGTCGATGCGGCCCATGTGTTGATGTCCTTGCTGTTCATACCTTCGGAAAATCCCGGTGGTTATGGGGTGTACCCGACCTTGAACGTCGGCTGGACCCTGAACTACGAGATGCTCTTCTACGTGCTGTTTGCGTGGGCGTTGCTGTTTCGCCGGCAGTGGCGGGTGCTGGTGGTGGGCGCGTTGTTGTTCGCGGTGTGCCAGGCGTGGACTTCTTTCGGCTGGATCAGCGAATTCTATCGTTCGGACATTGTGTATGAGTTCCTGCTGGGGATAGGCATCGGCATGCTTTACCGCAAGGGCTGGATTCGCCCCGGGCTGTGGCTTCCATTGCTGGGGATTGCGGGGGCATTGCTGGCGATCTATCACTGGCCGGCATCGCCGCGGGCCCTGACCTGGGGCTTGCCGAGTGCGGTGCTGGTGGTGGCCTGTATCTCGATGGAACGCTATTTCGAGCGCAGCCGACTGCTCAAGGTGATGGGGGATTGTTCCTACTCGGTCTATCTGATGCACGTGCTGGTGTTGTCCGCCGGCGGTTTTGTCGCCCAGCGTTATGGGGTGAATGCCTACGTGATGCTCGGCGTGTGTGTGGTGCTGATCGCCATTGGGTCGCTGGCCAGCTACCACTGGCTGGAAAAGGGCAGTTATCGTCGGCTCAAAGGCTGGTTCGATGGCGACGAACGGTTGGTTCTTTCCCGACAAAAATACTAGGACTTTGTACCTCGGTAATAATTTGGCGTAAACTGCCGGCAAGCCTGCGAGGAGTTTCCATGACCGCCATAACCATTACCGACGCCGCCCACGATTACCTGGCTGATCTGCTGTCGAAGCAGAACACCCCGGGCATTGGCATCCGCGTCTTTATCACCCAGCCCGGCACCCAGTACGCTGAGACGTGCATTGCCTACTGCAAGCCGGGAGAAGAAAAACCTGAAGATACGGCGTTGGGGCTGAAAAGCTTCACCGCGTATATCGATGCGTTCAGTGAAGCGTTCCTTGACGATGCGGTGGTTGATTACGCCACTGATCGTATGGGTGGCCAACTGACCATCAAGGCGCCGAACGCAAAGGTGCCGAATGTTAATGCGGATAGCCCGATTAACGAGCGCATCAACTATTACCTGCAGACCGAGATCAACCCTGGGTTGGCCAGCCACGGTGGTCAGGTTAGCCTGATTGATGTGGTTGATGATGGTATTGCTGTGTTGAAGTTTGGTGGCGGTTGCCAGGGCTGCGGCCAGGCGGACGTGACCTTGCGTGAGGGTATTGAGCGTACGCTGCTTGAGCGGGTTCCGGAGCTCAAGGGTGTGCGGGATGTGACTGACCATACGCAGAAAGAAAACGCCTACTACTAAGGGTGTTCGCTGCGGATGTGAAAAACGGCGCCCCGTGAGCGCCGTTTTTTTATGGTTTGGATTCAGTGGGTTGCGTTAGGGTTGTGAGGTTTTAGGTTAGGTATGTTGTGTACATATCCGTTATTTAGG
>NZ_JACARZ010000151.1:0-16260 GCF_013386315.1 Pseudomonas sp. P7779
CGGTGATGGCAAAGCACTGCTTGAGCGGCGTCTTCGACAGGGCCGAGATCAAGGTGCAGGCCTCGCCCAGCGACGCGCTGTCGCCGTCGACATAGCCGTAGGACTGCTCCAGGGCGATACTCGCCGAGATCGCCAACGGGAATTCCTGGGCATAACGGCTGCCCAGGTAACCGGTGAGGATCATCACGCCCTTGGAGTGAATCGGCTGGCCGAGGTTAACTTCACGCTCGATATCGACGATACCGCTGCCGCCCGGGTACACCGTGGCAGAAATCCGCGCCGGCACACCAAACGCCGAGTCACCCACCTCCAGCACCGTCAGCCCGTTGCACTTGCCCACCGCCGCGCCGGCGGTGTCGATCAGGATCACCCCGGCGAGCATGTCGTCGAGAATCCGCGCCGACACCCGCCCGGTGCGCGTGGCCTTGGCCTTGAGTGCGCGCTCGATGTGCCCGGAGTCGGTGCGCTCATCACCGGCCAGGTGACGAATGAAGTCCGCTTCGCTGACCAGCTGGAACAAATCACCGATACGCGCCGACAAGCGGCCCTGGTTCTCCGCCAACCGCGCGCTGTAGGTCGCCAGCCGCGCCACCGCATCGGAGGTCAACGGCGCCATGCCTTCTTCCGAGGTGCGGGTTTTCAGCAACTGGGCGAACTGCTCCAGGCTTTCATCCACCATCGGGATGTCTTCGTCAAAATCCACCAGTACCCGGAACATCTCCTGGAAGTCCGGATCCGCGTCCTGCAACGCGTAGTACAACTGGCGGGAGCCGATGATGATCACCTTGAGCTGCAACGGGATCACTTGCGGGTTGAGGGTCACCGTGGCCAGGCGACCCAGTTCGCCCAGCGGTGATTCCATCTTCAGCTTGCGCGATTGCAGGGCACGCTTGAGGGCGTCCCATACAAACGGCTCGCTGAGCATCTTCTCGGCTTCAAGGATCAGGAAACCACCGTTGGCACGATGCAGCGCACCCGGGCGCAATTGGCGATAGGTGGTGTAGAGCGCGCCCTGGTCGGTGCTGTATTCAATACGACCGAACAGGTTGTCGTAGGTCGGATGCGGCTCGAAGACCACCGGCGCGCCACCGTTGATCGGATGCCCCACCACCAGGCTCGGGCAGTACTGTTCTTCCAGCAACTTGCGGGCCTGGGCGTCGGTTTTCGCGTCGTCCACCAACTGCTCGACCACGGTTTTCAGCAGGTAGACCTGCATCGCCTGCAAGTAGCCGCAGACGGCCGCGTTCTCCGCATATTTTTCGGACAACGGCGCCAGCAGTGGCTGCAAGGCCAGCGTGATGGTTTCTTCGTTGAACTGGCGCATCTGGTTATTGGACTCGCGCTTCCACTGGGGCAGGCTGGCGAGTTCTTCGTTGAGGCGTTCTTCCAGTTCGGAAATATCGGTGTGGAAACGCTCGCGGTCGGCTTCGGGCAACTGCGAGAACTCGGCCTCGTCCAGGGCCTTGCCGTCGAGCATCGGGGTAAACGCAATGTTGGTGCTGTCACGGTACAGCGCCACGTCTTTTTCCAGGGCCAGGCGCTCGATGACGTCCAGGGCACGGTCATAACGCTGGTTGAAGGCACGGTCGATGGCGCTTTTGCGCTGTTGATACGTCGGGTGTTCAAACACCGCCGGGAAGGTCGCGACCAGGTTGTCGATCAGGCCGTTGATATCGGAGATGAACGCGGCAGCACCGCCCGCAGGCAGTTCCAGCGCGCGGGGTTCGCGAGGCTCATCGAAATTATTGACGTAGACCCAGTCGGCCGGGGTCTGCAGGCGCTTGCCTTCGGCCTTGAGGTAGCGTTTGACGAACGAAAAGCGCCCGGTACCGGGCTCGCCCATCACAAATACGTTGTAACCGGGGCGTGGCATGGCCACACCAAACTGCAAGGCTTCGACCGCACGTTCCTGGCCAAGCACACCGCGAAAGGGCTCCAAATCATTGGTGGTCGAGAAGCTGAACTGTTCAGCGGAAAAAGGACGGGTCAGCGCTTCGGGCGCTAGACGCAAGCTGGCAGCAACAGGATCAGGCATCGGGCTTCCTTACATCAGGCGGGGCAGATGACGGCATTCTGGCGCCGGGTTGGGCCGGCTGGCAAGGACGGCTTGGGGAAAGCATAGCCCCGTGTTCGGGGCTGTAAAAAAACCGAGTGTTTCCGGCTTGTTTCATAAAAAGTCACGGAACCCTTGGATCATGCCTAAACTCCAACCTGCTGCGGGTTGGACTAATAACCGACCCCTAGGGTGCTGTCAGGCACCTGAACCCTTGTCCATTGGTTTGCACACAAAGAGAACAAAGCTATGAAACGGATCCTTCTCGGTACTCTCTTCACCGTCGTCTCCCTCAATGCAATGGCAGAAGCGCCAGGTGGCCCGAACTGCGGTTGGGGCAACATGTTGTTCGAAGGCCAACGCGGCACTCCGGCTCACTTCCTGGCCTCCACCACCAACGGTACCTCGGGTAACGCCACGTTCGGCATGACCTCGGGCACCAACGGCTGCAGCACCAACAGCGCACTGACCTACGGTGGCAAATCGTGGATTGCCATGAATGGCATGATGAACGAGCTGTCCGAAGACATGGCCAAGGGTAACGGCGAAGCGCTGACTACCTACGCTGTAGTACTGGGCGTTGCTCCTGAAGACCGCGAGCACTTTGCCGCTGTGACTCACGAGCACTTCCAGCAAATCTTCAGCAAGGCTGACGTAACCGCTGATGACGTGCACAACAACACCCTGGCTGTACTGAAAAGCGACACCCGTCTGGCGAAATACGCTACCCAGGCTTAAGCTCGACCCGCCCGTGCCTTTCGAGGCACGGGTTTTTATTATTTTTGGACCTGCCTCCCCTTTGGGTCTTTTTATCTCGACTTAAGTTGCCCACATGCTCAAACGCCTTGCCTACCTGGCACTCTTCGCCTGCGCCCCGCTGTATGCGGCGCCGCACCTTGATGATCAACGTTTGCAGCAACTGGCCAACGACCCGTTCTGGCTTTCGCTGGGGCACTACGAATCCGGCAAGTTCAAAGGCTGGCGCAGCTATGTCAGCGACAAGAAATTCTTCCTCGCTCCCGATGGCGCCCACCATCCGGACCAGGAGCTGAAGGCCACTGTCGAGGCGCTGTATGCCCCGGCCAGCCTCGGCGAAAAGCACGCCCAATGCGTTTACCCGGCACGTACACGCTGGCTCAAGGACCAGTTGCACCTGAGCGACTTGCCGGCGCTGGACTGCAAGGAGTTCAAGCAATGGTTCAAGGACGTCGCCCCCCACAGCGCGGTGATGATCTTCCCGGCGGCCTACCTCAACAGCCCGTCATCAATGTTCGGCCATACCCTGCTGCGCATCGACCAGGCTGACGTGCAGAGCAACAACACCGCCCTGCTCAGCTACGCGATCAACTTTGGCGCCTATATCGAAGGCTCGGACAACAGCATCCTCTACGCCTGGAAGGGCCTGATGGGCGGCTACCCGGGCCTGTTCGCGCTGGTGCCCTACCAGGAAAAACTCTCGGAATACCGTAGCCTGGAGAACCGCGACCTGTGGGAATACCGCCTGAACCTGACCCAGGTCGAGACCGAGCGCATGGTCGAGCACGTGTGGGAACTCAAGCAGATCCAATTCGACTATTTCTTCTTCGACGAAAACTGCTCCTATCGCCTGCTGGAACTGCTGCAAGTGGCCCGCCCAAGCCTGCGGTTAACCGAACAATTCCCGCTGACCGCGATCCCTACCGACACGGTAAAAGCCGTGAAAGAAGCCGGCCTGGTGGAGAAAATCGATTACCGCCCTTCCCGTGAACGGGAGCTGCTGGAACGCGCCAAGCCGCTGGACAGCGACGAGCAGCAATGGGTGCTGAAGATCAGCGACGACCAGAAACAACTGCAGGACCCGGCGTTCAAGGCCATCGCCAAAGACCGCCAGGCCCTGATCATCGACGCTGCCTACCGCCTTGGCCGCTACCGCGCCAACGGCCTGGAGCGCGACACCGAACGCTCCCAGCGCAGCTTCGAACTGCTGCGGGCGATCAACCAGAACCCGGCGCCGGACCTGAAGATCGAACGCCCCGGCCTGCCCGAAGACGGCCACGAATCCCGCACCTGGCAAGCCGGCATCGGCACCCGGGGCGACAAGGCTTTCGGCGAATACGGCCTGCGCATGGCCTACCACGACCTGAACGACAACGCCGAAGGCTTCCCCTTGGGCGCGCAGATTGAAATCCTGCAAATGAAACTGCGCCAGTACGAAGGCAACCACTGGCAATTGCAGCAACTGGATCTGGCAACCATCCGCTCACTGACCCCACGCAACGAGCTGCTGCAGCCCTGGTCGTGGCAAGTCACCGGCGGCCTGGAGCGCGTACCGGGCAAGCATGACGACGAGACACTCGTCAGCCACGTCAACGGTGGCGCGGGCGGCACCTGGCAACTGCGCGACGACATGCTTGGCTTCGCCCTCGGCACGGTGCGCGTGGAGCACAACAGCGACTTCGGTGAAGCCATCTCCCCGGCTGCCGGGTTCAATACAGGTGTGTTGTGGCGCAACCCGCTGGGCAACCTGAGCCTGGAAGCCAAGGGTGACTTCTTCACCAATGGCGAGGTG
This sequence comes from Pseudomonas sp. P7779, assembly GCF_013386315.1. Classification (NCBI taxonomy): domain Bacteria; kingdom Pseudomonadati; phylum Pseudomonadota; class Gammaproteobacteria; order Pseudomonadales; family Pseudomonadaceae; genus Pseudomonas; species Pseudomonas sp. P7779. The sequence goes on from NZ_JACARZ010000151.1 coordinate 4,602, forward strand.
CGGCGCAGTATCAGCCTGAATCAACAGTGGGAATTGTCGCGCAACCTGGGGCTGAGACTGAGTGCGCAGCGGGAATACAGCCACCTCGCGACACCGGTGAACGAAGTGATGCTGGAAGTGAAGTGGTATCACTATTAATCCCTGAGCCGTAGATCGTTCCCACGCTCCGCGTGGGAATGCATCCTGTGACGCTCTGCGTCACGACCTTTAAAAGCGGACGCAGAGCGTCCAGAGCGGCATGCCCACGCAGAGCGTGGGAACGATCTCTAATTAGTCCATAAGGAGCTTGCTCCCGCGGGGCTGCGCAGCAGCCCCAAAACCAGACACCTCACCCTCTCTGGAATATCTCAATACCCTGAACAGGGGCCGCTTCGCGCCCCAGCGGGAGCAAGCTCCCTCGCCACAGGGGACGCGTGATCGCCCGAAGCAGCAGCGTCACACGGATTTCTCACATCCGTTTCACATACCCCGAACGAATCCACTCCTACACTTCCCCCATCAGCCGTTCAACGGCCAGGGAGCAAGCGATGTGGCGGTACGCTGTAGTGCTGGGCCTGTTGGCCCTGCTGTCGGGTTGCCAATCAACCCATGAGGATTTGCTGGCCAAGGGTTATCCACCCGCCTTCGCCGATGGCTATGACGACGGTTGCAGCAGCGGCCGCCAAGCCGCCGGGGTGATCACCGGCGAATTTCGCAAGAACGTCCCGCGCTACCTGAAAGACCGCACCTACGCCGAAGGCTGGGATGATGGCTTTCGCCAATGCAAGGCCATGCGCGAGAACGAAGACCTGAACGACTACAAGAATCGCCACTGGGACGACCGCGAACGCGCCTGGCAACAGGAAAAAGACCGCGACGCTGCCAGGGCCTTTCGCTCGCAATAGGTCGCTTCCAGACATCCAGCGAAACTTAACCCCTGCGACCATGGCCCAAACTCCATAGCAGGAGAACGTCATGAGTCGAGCTTTCGTCAACGAAGACAGCGCCGCTGCCCAGGCCAGCCAACCGGTGGAACGCCAGGTCAGCGCGCAACCCAATCACCTCACTGCCCGCGGACTTGCACAATTGCAGGCCAGGGTCGCGCAGTTGCAGCATGAGCACAGCGAAGAATCCGCCAAGGGCGAGCAGGCCGATAAACAGCGCCAGGCCGACCTTGAGCGGGATTTGCGTTACTTCAACCAGCGCCTGCAAAGCGCACAGGTGGTGGCGCCGGCAACCTCCACCGACAAGGTGCAAATCGGCAGCTGGGTGACCTTTGCCAACGAACAGGACGAAGAGCAGCGCATTCAGTTAGTGGGCGAAGACCAGGCCGACGCCACGGTGGGCCTGATCAACTGGGGTTCGCCACTGGGCCGCGCTCTGCTGGGTGCACAGGTGGGCGACGAGGTGCTGTGGAAGCGCCCCGTCGGTGATCAGTTGATCGAAATCCTGCGCATCGAACCCGAGGGTTAAACGATGCCCTGGGCCAGCATTGCATCCGCAACCTTCACGAAGCCTGCAATGTTGGCGCCCTTCACGTAGTTGACCCGGCCGTTCTCTTCGCCGTAGTGCACGCACGCATGGTGGATCGACTGCATGATGTTGTGCAGCTTGCTGTCCACTTCACCGGCGGTCCACAGCAGGCGCATGGCGTTCTGCGACATCTCCAGCCCGCTCACCGCCACCCCGCCGGCATTGGACGCCTTGCCCGGCGCGAACAGGATGCCGGCCTCGATAAAGATATCCACCGCCTCCAGGGTGGTCGGCATGTTGGCGCCTTCGGCCACGCAGACGCAGCCATTGCGCAACAGGGTGCGCGCCGCTTCGGCGTCCAGTTCATTCTGGGTGGCGCAGGGCAACGCGATGTCGCAGGCCAGTTCCCATGGTGCTTTGCCAGCGCGGAATTCCAGGCCGAAACGCGGTGCCAGCTCGCTGATGCGCCCGCGCTGTACGTTTTTCAGTTCAAGCAGTGCCGACCATTGTTCTTCGGTCAAACCGCTTTCGCAGTACAGAGTGCCTTCGGAGTCGGACAAGGAAATCACCTTGCCGCCCAGGTCCATGACCTTGCGCGCCGCGTACTGGGCGACGTTGCCGGAGCCGGAGATGGCCACGCGCTTGCCTTCGACCCGCTCGCCGTTGCGCTTGAGCATTTCTTCAGCGAAGTACACGCAGCCAAAACCGGTGGCCTCCGGGCGAATCAGGCTGCCGCCGTAGCTCATGCCCTTGCCGGTCAGCACCGAGGTGAACTGGTTGCTCAGGCGCTTGTACTGGCCGAACAGGAAGCCGATCTCCCGGGCGCCCACGCCAATATCACCGGCGGGCACGTCCACGTCCGAGCCGATATGTCGATACAGCTCGCTCATGAACGCCTGGCAGAAACGCATCACCTCGGCGTCGCTCTTGCCCTTGGGATCGAAGTCCGAGCCGCCCTTGCCGCCGCCCATGGGCAGCGAGGTCAGGGAGTTCTTGAAGGTTTGTTCGAAGGCGAGAAATTTCAGCACGCCCAGGTTCACCGACGGGTGGAAGCGCAGGCCTCCTTTGTAGGGGCCGATGGCGCTGTTCATCTGGATCCGGAACCCGCGATTGACTCGTACCTTGCCCTGGTCATCTTCCCACGAGACCCGGAACACAATCGCACGCTCCGGCTCGCAGATGCGCTCCAGGATGCCCGAGTTCAGGTAGTGGGGATTGGCTTCAAGAAACGGCCACAAACTGCGCAGGACTTCTTCCACGGCCTGGTGGAATTCCGGCTGGTCGGGGTCGCGTTTCTTGAGGCGGGCAAGGAAGGATTCAACGGATTCGATCATGAAAAGTCTCGGCAAATTTATTGTCGTTAAAGGAGATTTGTCCCGGACTTTATCAATTCATGTCGCACCGCGACAGGGCAAAATGTCGCTTTTGTGAATTTAAATGGTGCATTAGATATAAATACAGGCGTTTTTTGCACCTTAATGAGGATTTCAATCCAGGCCTTGCACCAACAGTTAATCCGCTATCACAGGCAAGCCAGCTCCTACATTTGATCCAGTACATCCATGACAATGCGGTCAACTGTGGGAGCTGGCTTGCCTGCGATGCAGACGACGCGGTCCACCTGAAAACACGCAAAAAAAAGCGGAACCCGAAGGCTCCGCTTGTTCAAACCACCAACCCGGATCAGGCCAGCTTCTTGTGCCGTACACGATGCGGCTGGGCAGCAGCTTCGCCGAGGCGTTTCTTGCGATCGGCTTCGTATTCGGTGTAGTTGCCTTCGAAGAACACCGCCTGGGAGTCGTCTTCGTACGCCAGGATGTGAGTGGCCACGCGGTCAAGGAACCACCGATCGTGAGAGATCACAATGGCGGCGCCCGGGAAGTCCAGCAGGGCTTCTTCCAGGGAACGCAGGGTTTCAACGTCGAGGTCGTTTGACGGTTCGTCGAGCAGCAATACGTTGCCGCCTTCTTTCAGGGTCAGGGCCAGGTGCAAGCGACCGCGCTCACCACCGGACAGGTCCTTGACGAACTTCTGCTGGTCGCCGCCCTTGAAGTTGAAGCGACCCACGTAGGTGCGCGACGGGATTTCGTAGTTGCCGATACGGATCTGGTCGGAACCGTCGGAAATCTGCTGGAACACCGTCTTGCTGCCGTCGAGGTCGTCGCGGCTCTGGTCAACGCAAGCCAGCTGCACGGTTTCGCCGACTTCGATGGTGCCCGAGTCCGGTTGTTCCTTGCCCATCAGCATGCGGAACAGTGTGGATTTACCCGCACCGTTACCGCCGATCACGCCAACGATGGCGCCTTTTGGCATGGAGAACGACAGGTTGTCGATCAACACGCGGTCGCCGTAGCCCTTGCAGACGTTCTTGAACTCGATGACCTTGTCACCCAGGCGCGGACCGGCCGGGATGTAGATTTCGTTGGTCTCGGAACGCTTCTGGAATTCCTGGGACTGCATCTCTTCGAAACGTGCCAGACGGGCCTTGGATTTCGACTGACGCGCCTTGGCGCCTTTACGCACCCATTCCAGCTCGTCTTTCATGGCCTTTTCATGGGCCGACTGTTGCTTGGATTCGGCGGCCAGACGGTCGGACTTGGCTTCCAGCCAACCGGAGTAGTTGCCCTCGTAAGGGATACCGGCGCCACGGTCGAGCTCGAGGATCCAGCCAGCAACGTTGTCCAGGAAGTACCGGTCGTGCGTGATCGCAACCACGGTGCCCGGGAAGTCGTGCAGGAAATGCTCCAGCCAGGCGACGGAATCGGCGTCCAGGTGGTTGGTCGGTTCGTCGAGCAGCAGCATGTCGGGGGCCGACAGCAGCAGGCGGCACAGGGCCACACGACGCTTTTCACCACCGGACAGGTGTTCAACCTTGGCGTCCCACGCCGGCAGGCGCAGCGCGTCGGCGGCGACTTCCAGCTGGCGGTCCAGGTTGTGACCGTCGGCGGCTTGCAGGATGGCTTCGAGCTTGGCCTGTTCTGCCGCCAGTTTGTCGAAGTCGGCGTCTTCTTCAGCGTAGGCCGCGTAGACCTCGTCCAGGCGGGCCTGGGCGTTCTTGATCACGCTGACCGCTTCCTCGACCACTTCACGCACGGTCTTGGTCGGGTCCAGGATAGGTTCCTGTGGCAGGTAGCCGATGTTCAGGTCGGGCATCGGGCGGGCTTCGCCGTCGAACTCGGTGTCGACGCCGGCCATGATTTTCAACAGGGTGGATTTACCCGAACCGTTGAGGCCGAGCACGCCGATCTTGGCGCCCGGGAAGAAGGACAGAGAAATGTTTTTCAGGATTTCCCGCTTCGGCGGAACAACTTTTCCCAGCCGATGCATGGTGAAGACGTATTGAGCCATGGTGAACCTAGCGTCAGTGACTGATGAATTAAGCGGGCGAAACCCGTGCCAGGCCATGCGCCGCGCGGGCCGTTGATGTCTATCAATGCCTGCGTGCGGTAGATGCCTGATTGTCTGGGGCTGGAACGCCCTCGCGTAACCGGCAAAGCTACCTGAATGCGGGTGGGCAGTCCAGCCAGGCGGGGCTGGCACTTTGCCACAACACAAGGCATGCTAGCCGCCCTCCGGGCGTCCGGCTTATAGTGCACGTCGCGCGCCAGTCCAGCCAAACCGCAGGATCACAGTTTGTCCAACGTAACGCCGCCAACTCCCCTGCGCGCCGCTCATATAGCGCCGGGAGCGCCCCTGCACGGAACCCTGAAGGGCGCATTGGCGACGCTGGTCCTGTTGCTGCTCGCGTTATTGTTCTGGCAACTGCTGGACCAGTTGCAGCAAAACCAGAAAAACCAGCAGCAATACACCATCGACTACAGCGCCGACCTGGCCGAACAGATCAGCCTGAACATGGCCCTCAGTGCGCAGATCGCGCTGAACCTGCTCCCGATCGTCGAACCGCCGCGGGACGCCGAACAGCAACAAATCCTGATGCGCACCTTGCAACGCTCCTTGCCGGAGTTGCGCAGCGTCGCCCTGCTCGCCCCCAGCGGCGCGATGATCAGTGACAGCGCCAGCGACAGCCAGGACAGCGCCTGGCTCGAAGAACTGGTCAAGCGCAGCCACGCCCAGTCCTATTACCTGAGCAACAACAACGACGGCACCGTCATCTACCTGCTGCTGCACCAGCCCAGCGGCGGCACCAAGATGTACTGGGCCTTGCGCCTGGCCCCCAATTACCTGGCCAACCTGACCCGCCAGGATGGCCAGGGCCAGCGCCCGATGTGGGTCATCGAAAACCGCCTCAACCACCGGGTGGTCAGCCGTGACAGCGGGATGCCGGCCCAATGGGCCACCGCGTTGACCCCGGACGAGTTGAACAAAAGTGTACTGGTCACGCCCCTGAGCAAGAGCGACTGGCAACTGCGCGGCCTGTTCGACCGCGCCGCCGTGCTGGAGCAACTGCTGCCAGCCTTTATCGGCAAATGCCTGTTGGGCCTGGCCTTCTCGCTGATCCCGGTGATCGTGCTGCTGAACATGCGCCGCCGCCAGCGCCAGGTGCACGAGGGGCGCCGGCGCTACCAGGATATTTTCGAAGGCACCGGCGTGGCCCTGTGCGTGCTCGACCTGTCGGGCCTGCGCGCGTTCTTCGATAGAGCCCGACTGCAAACCCGCGAGCAGTTGCAACAGTTGCTGCAAGACAACCCGGAACAGCGCCAGCAACTGCTCAAGGAACTGCGCATCACCGAGGTCAACCAGGTGGCAGTGCGCTTGCTGAATGTTGCCTCTTGCGAGCAGGCCTGGGAACGCCTGATCGACGCCTGCCCGTCGAGCCCGACCGCCATCGGCAACCAGGTGATCGACGCGGTGCTGACCCAGCAGAAGCAGCTTGAACTGGAAATCCAGCTCAGCGATATCGAAGGCAACGACCAATACCTGTGGCTGGTGATGCGCCTGCCGGAACAACAGGACGACTTCAAGGCCGTGATCCTGAGCATCAGCGACATCACCAGCCGCAAGCTGATCGAGTTGTCACTGGTGGAGCGCGAGAGTTTCTGGTCGGACGTGGTGCGCACCGTGCCCGATCACCTGTATGTGCAGGACGTGATCAGCCAGCGGATGATTTTCAGCAACCACCACCTGGGCCACACCCTGGGCTACAACAAGCCCGAGCTGCAGCAGATGGGCGAGTACTTCTGGGAGATCCTGCTGCACCCCGAAGACGCCGAGCGCTACCACGACCTGCGCCTGCAACAGCGCCAGGCCGGCTACCTGAGCCAGTTGCAGTGCCAGTTGCGCTTTCGCCACCGCAACAACCAATGGCGGCGCTTCGACATCCGCGAACAGGCCCTGGCCCGTGACAAGACTGACCAGGTGACGCGCATCATCGGCGTCGCCAAGGACATCACCGACCAGATCGAAGCCAGTGAATCCCTGCGTGACAGCGAACAGCGCTACCGCATGCTGGCGGAAAGCATCAGCGACGTAATCTTCTCCACCGACAGCAAGCTGGCCCTCAACTACGTCAGCCCTTCGGTGAACGCGGTGCTGGGCTATGACGTCGACTGGATCTTCGAAAACGGCTGGCAATCGACCATCGCCAACCCGCAGCAACTGACCGGTATCTACTCCCTGGTGGAGCAAGTCAGCCGCGCCCTGGACCAACCCGAATCCCTCGCGGCCTTGCGCAACGACGTGCAGACCCAACTGTTCCTGTTCGACTGCCTGCGGGCCGACGGGCGCAAGATCCCCATCGAACTGCGCCTGGTGCTGGTGTGGGACGAACATGGCGCGTTCGAGGGCATCCTTGGCGTGGGTCGCGATATCAGCCAGCAGCGCCGTGCGGAAAAAGACCTGCGCATGGCGGCCACGGTATTCGAACACTCCACCTCGGCGATCCTGATCACCGACCCGGCCGGCTACATCGTGCAGGCCAACGAGGCGTTCAGCCGGGTCAGCGGTTATGCGGTGGCGGACGTGCTCGACCAGTTGCCGAACATGCTCACCGTCGACGAACAGCAGGAAGCCCACCTGCGCTACGTGCTCAAGCAATTGCACCAGCACAGCACCTGGGAAGGCGAAGTGTGGCTCAAGCGCCGCAACGGCGAGCACTACCCGGCCTGGGTCGGAATTACTGCCGTGTTCGATGACGAAGGCGACCTGGCCAGCTACGTGTGCTTCTTCAGCGACATCAGCGAGCGCAAGGCCAGCGAGCAGCGCATCCACCGCCTGGCCTACTACGACGCCCTGACCCACCTGCCCAACCGCACGCTGTTCCAGGACCGCCTGCACACCGCGCTGCAATCGGCGGAACGGCAGAAGTCGTGGGTGGTGTTGATGTTCCTCGACCTCGACCGCTTCAAGCCGATCAACGACTCCCTGGGCCACGCCGCCGGCGACCGCATGCTCAAGGAAATGGCCACCCGCCTGCTGGGCTGCGTCGCCGAAGACGACACCGTGGCACGCATGGGCGGCGACGAATTCACCTTGCTGCTGCAACCGCGGGTCAACCGTGAGATGGCGCTGAACCGGGCGATTCACGTGGCCGAGCAGATTCTGGCCAGCCTGGTGAAGCCGTTTGTGCTGGAGGGCCGCGAGTTCTTCGTCACCGCCAGTATCGGCATCGCCCTGAGCCCGCAGGACGGCAACGAACTCAGCCAGTTGATGAAAAACGCCGACACGGCGATGTACCACGCCAAGGAGCGGGGCAAGAACAACTTCCAGTTCTACCAGGCCGACATGAACGCCAGCGCCCTGGAACGCCTGGAGCTGGAAAGCGACCTGCGCCACGCCCTGGAACAGAACGAATTCGTGCTGTATTACCAGCCGCAGTTCAGCGGCGACGGCAAACGTTTGACCGGCGCCGAAGCCCTGCTGCGCTGGCGCCATCCGCGTCGCGGGCTAGTGCCGCCGGGGGACTTCATCCCGGTGTTGGAGGAGTTGGGGCTGGTGGTGGACGTGGGTGACTGGGTGATCAGCGAAGCCTGCCGCCAACTCAAGACCTGGCACCAGAACAAGGTGCGGGTACCCAAGGTCTCGGTCAACATTTCGGCCCGGCAGTTCTCCGACGGGCAACTGGGCGAGCGCATCGCCACCATCCTCAAGGACACCGGCCTGCCGCCGGCGTGCCTGGAGCTGGAGCTGACCGAAAGTATCCTGATGCGCGAGGTCAACGAAGCGATGCAGATCCTCGCCAGCCTGAAAAACCTCGGCCTGAGCATCGCGGTAGATGACTTCGGCACCGGTTATTCATCGCTGAACTACCTCAAGCAGTTCCCCATCGACGTGCTGAAGATCGACCGTACCTTTGTCGACGGCCTGCCGTCGGGTGAGCAGGATGCGCAGATTGCCCGGGCGATTATCGCCATGGCCCACAGCCTGAACCTGGCGGTGATCGCCGAGGGTGTGGAAACCCATGAGCAGCTGGACTTCCTGCGGGAGCACGGTTGCGATGAGGTGCAGGGCTACCTGTTCGGGCGACCGATGCCGGCGAACCGGTTTGAGGCGCAGTTCAGCAATGATGCGCTGTTCATGTTCGACTGAAATCCTCAGGTGATGCGGATGGCCTCTTCGCGAGCAAGCCCGCTCCCACATTCGACCGTATTCCACCTGAAGGAACCCGATTGAATGTGGGAGCGGGCTTGCTCGCGAAGGGGCCCGAACAAACACCACCTATCCCCAGATGAGCCCCGCTTGTCCGCGACATGATGTCCTTTCATATGCCATCTAAAACCCATTGGGTTAGAATGCGCTTCTTTTCTGCCCCCGATCCTTGAGGACCGCCATGTTCAGCCGTGATTTGACTATTGCCAAGTACGACGCCGATCTCTTTGCCGCCATGGAGCAAGAAGCTCAGCGCCAGGAAGAGCACATTGAGCTGATCGCTTCGGAAAACTACACCAGCCCCGCCGTGATGGAGGCTCAAGGTTCGGTTCTGACCAACAAGTACGCCGAAGGCTACCCGGGCAAGCGCTACTACGGCGGTTGCGAGTTCGTCGACATCGTTGAGCAACTGGCCATCGACCGCGCCAAGGAACTGTTCGGCGCCGATTACGCCAACGTCCAGCCACACGCCGGCTCCCAAGCCAACAGCGCCGTGTACCTGGCCCTGCTGCAAGCGGGCGACACCATCCTGGGCATGAGCCTGGCCCACGGCGGTCACCTGACCCACGGCGCCAGCGTTTCCTCCTCCGGCAAGCTGTACAACGCCGTTCAGTACGGCATCGACGGCAACGGCCTGATCGACTACGACGAAGTCGAGCGCCTGGCCGTTGAGCACAAGCCAAAAATGATCGTGGCCGGTTTCTCTGCCTACTCGCAGATCCTGGATTTCCCACGCTTCCGCGAAATCGCTGACAAGGTCGGCGCCTACCTGTTCGTCGACATGGCCCACGTGGCCGGTCTGGTCGCCGCTGGCGTCTACCCGAACCCGGTGCCGTTCGCTGACGTCGTGACCACCACCACCCACAAGACCCTGCGCGGTCCACGTGGCGGCCTGATCCTGGCTCGCGCCAACGCCGAGATCGAGAAGAAGCTGAACTCCGCGGTATTCCCGGGCGGCCAGGGTGGCCCGCTGGAGCACGTGATCGCCGCCAAAGCGATCTGCTTCAAGGAAGCCCTGCAGCCTGAGTTCAAGACCTACCAGCAGCAAGTGGTGAAAAACGCCAAGGCCATGGCCGGCGTGTTCATCGAGCGCGGTTTTGACGTGGTGTCCGGCGGTACTGAGAACCACCTGTTCCTGCTGTCGCTGATCAAGCAGGACATCTCCGGTAAAGACGCTGACGCCGCTCTGGGCAAAGCCTTCATCACCGTGAACAAGAACTCGGTACCGAACGACCCACGTTCGCCGTTCGTCACCTCCGGCCTGCGCTTCGGCACCCCGGCTGTGACCACTCGTGGCTTCAAGGAAGCAGAGTGCAAGGAACTGGCTGGCTGGATCTGCGACATCCTGGCTGACCTGAACAACGAAGCAGTGATTGACGCTGTGCGTGAGAAGGTCAAGGCCATCTGCAAGAAGCTGCCGGTATACGGCGCTTGATTGCAGTTGCTTGAATGAAAAGCCCGGCTCTTGAGCCGGGCTTTTTCATGCCTGAAAACGCTGCTTTCTCAATTTGAAATGACATCAAATGTGGGAGCGGGCTTGCTCGCGAAAGCGCTGTGTCAGTTGAGGCATGGGCTGACTGATACACCGCTTTCGCGAGCAAGCCCGCTCCCACATTTTGACTGCGTTTCAAGTCAGGATTGGTAAACCCGCGCAAAGCCTTCGCGAATCTTCTCTTCCGGCAACTCGTCAGCAATAAACACAATCACACTTTCCCGCGCTTCGCCTTCGGCCCATTCGGTGTCCCAATCGAACCCGTAGAGCTTCAGCACGCCCTGGAACACCATGCGCCGGTCTTCCCCGGCAATGTTCAGCACGCCTTTGTAGCGCAGCAATTGCTTGCCGTGGTCTTCCAGCAGCTCGTTCATGAACTCGCTGAGTTTGTCGATATCCAGCGGCTGGTCAGTGCGCAGCACCAGGCTGGAAATACGGTCGATGGACGGCGCCTGGCTCACCGGGCGCAGGCTCATGCCGGCGTTGAGGTTGAAGCCGCGCACATCCAGCAGTTCGGCGAGGTCGATCTTGCCGTGTTCCACCACACGAATCGGCGCCCGGCGGTTGATACGAGTCAGGCGCTCGCTGAGGGCGTCGAAGGTGGCATCGTCCACCAGGTCGCGCTTGCTCACCAGCAGGCGGTCGGCAAACCCGATCTGCGCCTGGGCGATGGTCTGGGTCAGGTGGTGCTCGGCGTGGGCCGCGTCCACCAGGGTGATGATGCCGTCGAGGATGTAGCGCTCGCGCAGTTCTTCATCGATGAAAAAGGTCTGGGCCACGGGGGCCGGGTCGGCCAGGCCGGTGCACTCGATCACCAGGCGGTCGAACGCGATCTCGCCGCTGTCCAGGCGCTCCAGCAACAGGTACAGGGCCTTGGTCAGGTCAGTGTGGATGGTGCAGCACACGCAGCCATTGGACAGGGTCATGACTTGCACCGGCTCGCTGCCTAGCAGTTGGGTGTCGATACCGGCGTCGCTGAATTCATTTTCGATCACGGCGATTTTCAAGCCGTGCTCGGCCTTGAGCAGGTGACGCAACAAGGTGGTCTTGCCAGCGCCGAGGAAGCCGCTGAGGACGGTGACGGGGATGGGAGAGGACAAAGAATTCTCCTTGAAGAAACACAAAACAAATGTGGGAGCGGGCTTGCTCGCGAAGGCGGCGTGTCAGTCA